>NZ_JBHTJA010000066.1:0-39324 GCF_042675525.1 Actinomadura sediminis | reverse complement strand
GGGCGGACGGGCGGCGGCGCACCCGCGGCTGGCTCCCCATGCGGCGCGGGTGTCGGCCGGGCTGGCCGAGACGCGGGACGTGCTGCGGCCGTCCGGCCGCGACTGGGCGGCGCTCGCCGCGCTCGCGATCGCCAACTGGGCGTTCGACATCCTGGCGCTGTTCGCGGCGGCCCACGCCGTCGGGATCGCGGTGCCGCCGCACGGCGTCGCGCTCGCCTACTTCGCGGCGCAGGCGGCGGGCAGCGCGCTGCCCCTGCTGCCGGGCGGGCTCGGCGCGATCGAGACGAGCATGGCGGCGGCGCTGGCCGCGCTCGGCGCCGCACTGGCCCCGGCCGTCGCGGCCGTCGCGCTGTACCGGCTGGTGTCGTACTGGGCGGTCGTCGCGGTCGGGTGGGCCGCGTGGGTCGCGCTGCGCGAGGGGCCGCGGGTGCCCGCGCGGGCGAGGGCGCGGGCGGCGCGCGCGGGACGGCTGGCCATGGACGGCCTGTGCGCCGCGTCGTCGGGGATGGCGCTCGGCATGGGGTACGGCGCGGCGGCGTCCGCCGAGCCCCGCCGCCGCTGACGCGCGCCCGGTCCCGCTCCGTCCGGCGTCCTAGGCCCGACCAGGACCTTTGACCGAGTTCGTCCCCCTTTGGAATCAACGTCCACTCATGTCGGCTGTACTGGACGTGCGTTCCGCGCACCGTGCGCGACGCGCGAGGCCCACGAGGGAGGGATTGCGACCATGCTCGACGGAGCCGCCGCGGCAGACCCGGCGACCACGTCCCCCGAGTCCCCGCCGACGCCCCCCGCGCCCCCGCCGGCGTCCCCCGGGACCGCGTCGCCGGTCACCGACATCGACGCCGCCCGGTTCCGCTCGGTGCTGGGCCGCTTCGCGACCGGCGTGGTCGCCATCACCGCCGTCGAGCCGGGCACCGGGCGTCCCCTGGGCCTGGTGGCGAACTCCTTCACGTCCGTCTCGCTCGACCCGCCGCTCGTGGCGTTCTGCGTCGCGCACACCAGCACCACGTGGCCGCGGCTGCGCGACGCCGGGCGGCTGTGCGTGAACATCCTGGGCGAGCGGCAACTGGAGACCAGCCGCCGGCTGGCGGCCAGGGGCGGCGACAAGTTCGCCGGCGTCCGCTGGACCGAGTCCCCCGGCGGCGCCCCGCTGATCGACGGCGGCATCGCCTGGATCGAATGCTCGGTCGAGCGGGAGCACGCCGCGGGCGACCACGCGATCGTCGTCGCCCGCGTGCACGACCTCGGCAGGCAGGGCGGCGACGACCCGCTGATCTACTACCGGGGCGGCTACGGCGGTCTCGCCTGACGCCCCCGCGCCCGGCCCGTCAGACGGGTTCGTTCTCCGGCGTCCGCAGGCGCGCCAGCACCTGCACCGGGTCGGCGAGGACCTCCGCGAACGCGAACTCGGCGGCCCCGACGAGCGTCGTGTCGTCGCCCAGCGCGGCCGTCCGCAGCCGGACCTTGTCGCGCGGCGCGGCCAGCGCGCCCTGCGCCAGCACGCTGCGGACCTGCGCGGCCGCCCCCAGGTAGATGTCGCGGAGCGTCCCGCCGAACACCACCAGGCCCGGGTTGAAGATGTTGACCAGGTTCGCCACGCCGAGGCCGAGCCACGTCCCGACCCGGTGCAGGGCCTCCCGCGCCACGATGTCGCCCCGGTCGGCGGCGTCCACGACGGCGCGCACCGCGTCCCGCCCCACCATGTCGGGGCGTTCCTCCCGGCCCGCGTGGAACAGCAGCGTCCGCTCCCCCACCTCCGCCTCCAGGCAGCCCTTCGACCCGCACGCGCAGCGCCGCCCGCCCGGGTTCACGACCATGTGCCCGACCTCGCCGCCGAACCCCTCGTCGCCGCCGAGCAGCCGCCCGCCGACGATGATCCCGCCGCCGACGCCGACGTCGCCGTGCAGGTAGATGAGGTTGTCGCAGCCCACCCCGGTGCCGCGCTCGTGCTCGGCGAGCGCGCCCAGGTTGGCGTCGTTGCAGACCGACACCGGGATGCCGAGCCCGAGGCGGCGCGACAGCGCGTCGCCGAGCGGGAGGTCGCCGACGTCCAGGTTCGGGCCGAACATGATCGCGTCGTCGGCGCGGCGGACCGTCCCGGGGAAACCCAGCGCGGCGCCGACGCAGACCGCGTCCCGCTCGGCCTTGCGGACGAGCGAGCGGGCCCCCGCCACGAGCGTGCCCAGCAGTTCCGCCGGGTCGGAGTCGCGGGCGCGGCGGCCTTCCCGCCGGTCCAGGATCACCCCGCCGAGGCCGACCCGCGCGACGACGAACCGGTCCACCGCGACCTCGAACGCCAGCACGTACACGCGGGTGGACTCGGGACGGACGACGAGCGACGGGCGCCCGGCGCGCCGCCCCGGCCCGCGCGGCAGTTCCTCGCGGACGAGCCCGGCGGCGGTCAGGTCGGACGTCAGCGCCATGATCGTGCTGCGGTTGAGCCCCAGGGACTCCGCGAGCGTCGCCCGGGACGCGGGGCCGCGCAGGTGCACGAAGCGCAGCAGCGTCCCGAGGTTGTGCCGCCGGACGTCCTCCTGCGACGGCGCCGCCCTCATCGGCGCAGCCCCAGGTCGCCGCTGACGCCCGAGGTGATCAGTTCGACGACCTGCCGGTGCGTGACGTCGGCGGTCCGCACCTGCGCGGCGGTCCGGCCGAGGTAGAGCGCGCAGATGCGGTCGGAGACGGCGAACACGTCGTTCATGTTGTGGGAGATCAGCACGACCGCGAGGCCCCGGTCGGCGAGCCGCCGCACGATCTCCAGGACCTGCTGGGTCTGCACGACGCCGAGCGCCGCCGCGGGCTCGTCCAGGACGACGACCTTGCAGTCCCACAGCACGGCACGGGCGATCGCGACCGTCTGCCGCTGCCCGCCCGACAGGTTCGCCACCCGCCGCCGCACCGAGCCGACCGTCCGGACCGACAGCCCCGACAGGGTGCGGCGCGCCATGTCCTCCATGGCCTCCTCGTCGAGCGCGAGGCCGCGGCGCCGCTCCCGGCCGAGGAAGAGGTTCTCCACGATGTCGAGGTTCTCGCACAGCGCGAGGTCCTGGTGGACGACCTCGATGCCGAGGGACGACGCCGCGCGGGGGCTGCCGAGCCGCACCGGGCGTCCCTCGAAGCGGTACTCGCCGCGGTCGACCGGGTGGACGCCGCCGATGCACTTGACGAGGGTGGTCTTGCCCGCGCCGTTGTCGCCGACCAGGGCGGTGACCTCGCCGGGGCGAGCGGAGAAGGAGACGTCGTGCAGCACCTGGACCGAACCGAAGCTCTTGTCGATGCCGCGCAGGTCGAGAACAGGAGTCGACATCCCGCTGGGCTCCCACCGTGCCGCGCCGCCGCGTCCCGCGCGGCCGTGGACGCCGAGCGTATCAGCGGTCGCCCACGGTGCGGAAACGCCCGCGGGCCCGTCCCGGGCGGAGAGCCCGGACGGGCCGGCGGGCGCGACCGGGGAGCCGACGGCGCGCGCCATCGGCTCCCGCTGGTCGCCGGGCCGGTTCATCTGCCGGTGCTGCCGCGCCGGCGGCGGGCCAGCGCGTCGATGCTCGCGGCGAACAGCAGCACGATGCCGGTGATGAGCAGCGTCAGGTACGCCGACGTCCCGATCAGCCCGAGCCCGTTCTGGATCATCGCGATGACCAGGCCGCCGAGGATCGCGTCCCGCGCCTTGCCGCGGCCGCCGAACAGGCTCGTCCCGCCGATCACCGCGGCGCCCACCGCGTACAGCAGCGTGTCGCCGCCGCCCGCCGCGGTGTTGACCGACATGAGCCGGGACGCCGCGACGATGCCGCTGACCGCCGCCAGCCCCGACCCGATCATGAAGACGGAGATCCGGATCCGGGTGACGTTGATGCCGGCCCGCCGCGCGGCCTCCGCGTTGCCGCCGACCGCGTAGACGTGCCGTCCGAACGGCGTCCGGGTGAGGACGAACGTGCAGCCGATCAGCAGGACGCCGACCAGCAGCACGCCCCACGGGACGCCCGCGACGACGGCCAGCGGGCTGGGCGCGCGGTCGACGCTCAGCACGGCGGTGCCGATCAGCAGCGCCGCGGCGATCGCCCCGGCCTGCAGCAGGACGAGCTGCAGCGGGCGGGAGTGCAGGCCCGCGGACCGCTGCCGCCGCCAGCGCAGCAGCTGCAGGCCCGCGTAGCCGGCCGAGCAGGCGGCGGCGAGCGTCCAGCCGAGCCAGATCGGCATGTTGCGGTTGGCGAGCGCCACGATGACGTCGTCGCGGACGGCGACCGTGCCGCCCTCGCCGATCAGCCACAGGATGACGCCCTGCAGGCCGAGGAAGAACGCCAGCGTGACGACGAACGAGGGGATCCGCACCACCGCCACCAGCCAGCCGATCACGGCGCCGAGGACGATTCCGGCCGCGAGGGCGCTGATCACCGCGACCGGCCAGGCGTATCCGGCGTCGGTCAGCAGCTTGGCCAGGACGGCCGCGGCGACGCCGCTCGTCACCCCCGCCGACAGGTCGATCTCCCCGAGCAGCAGCACGAACACCAGGCCCATCGCGAGCAGCGAGATGGGCAGCGCCTGGGTGAACAGGTTCGCGATGTTGGTGTTGCTCAGGAACGTGTCGGGCTTGATGGCGGTGAACAGCACGATGAGCGAGATCAGGCCGAGCGCGGCGGGCAGGGCGCCGAGCTCGCCGGCCCGCAGGCGGCCCCAGTAGTCCTGCAGCGCCGCGCGCAGGTCGTGCCGGCCCAGGTCGATGGCGAAGTCCGACTTCGCCATCGACACGGCGGTTTCCTTGCCTTCGGGGATTTCGGTGGACACCTGCTGCCCCTTTTCAGATGTTCTCGGCGGCGGTCGTCGGCGCGAGGCCGAGATCACCGGAACGGCCGGCGGTGATGAGCTCCACGACCTGGCCGTGGGTGACCTCGGAGCGCGCGACGTCCGCCGCGACCCTGCCGAGGTACAGGGCGGTGATGCGGTCGGCCACCCGGAACACGTCGTTCATGTTGTGCGAGATGAGCACGACGGCGTGGCCGGTGTCGGCGAGCCGCCGCACCAGGTCCAGGACCTGCTCGGTCTGCGCGACGCCGAGCGCGGCCGTCGGCTCGTCCAGGATGACGACCTTCGACTCCCACAGGGCGGCCTTGGCGATCGCGACCGTCTGCCGCTGTCCGCCCGACAGGTTCGACACCTGCTGCCGCACCGACTTGACCGTCCGGACCGACAGCCGCGCGAGGGTCTCGCGCGCCGCCTTCTCCATGGACGCCTCGTCCAGCACGGCGAACTTCCGCCGCTCCCGGCCGAGGAACATGTTCTGGACGATGTCGAGGTTGTCGGCGAGCGCGAGGTCCTGGTAGACGACCTCGATGCCGAGGTCGGCGGCGGCGCGCGGCCCGTCGATGGTCACCGGGCGGCCCTCGAACTCGATCCGGCCCGAGTCGACGGGGTGGATCCCGGCGATGCACTTGATGAGGGTGGACTTCCCCGCGCCGTTGTCGCCGACGAGGGCCATCACCTCCCCGCGCCGCACCGCGAAGTCCACGTCGTGCAGCACGTGGACGGGGCCGAAGCTCTTGTTGAGCCCGGTCAGGCGCAGTACGGGGTCACCGTTGTCTGCCACGTGTTTCCTTCCAGAGGTCGTGCCCGTGGCGGGCCCCCGGCGCGTCCCGGGGTTCCGGGCACCCGGGGCGCTCTCGGGGAGCGGGGGCCCGCCACGAGGTCAACGGGGAGCCGTCACTGGACGCCTGCGTCCTTGCACTTCTGCGCGTAGGCGCCCGCGCACAGCTCCGCGGCCTTCACGAAGCCGTCGTCGACGACCCGCTTGATGTTGTCCTTGGTGACGGTGACCGGCTCGAGCAGCACCGACGGGACGTCCCGGTTGCCCTTCGGGTCCTTGACGGTGCCGTTCGTCTCGCCCTTCTCGCCCTTCAGCAGCGACACCGCGAGCTTCGCGGCGGCGTCCGCCTCCTGCTTGATCGGCTTGTAGACGGTCATGCACTGGTTGCCGTCCAGGATGTTCTGCAGGCCCTGCAGGGTCGCGTCCTGGCCGGTCACGGCGACGTCCCCGGCCGCCCGGTTCTTCTTCAGGATCGAGATGACCGCGTTGGCGATGCCGTCGTTGGCGGCGAGCACGCCGTCGATCTCGCCCTTCTGCTCGGTCCACATCTGCTCGAAGAGCGTGGCGGCCTCCTCGGCCTTCCAGTCCGGGACGGCCTGCTCCGCGACCTTCTTGTAGTTCGCGACCTTGTCGAGGACGCCGTGGTAGCCCTGCGCGAAGAGCGTCGCGTTGTTGTCGGTCGGCGCGCCGTTCAGGTAGGCGATGTTCGCCTGCTCGTCGCCGAGGCATTCCTGCAGGCCCTTGCCGAGGTGCTCGCCGACCACCACGTTGTCGAACGACACGTAGTAGTCGGAGACGCCGCCGAGCGTGAGCCGGTCGTAGTCGATCGTCGGCACGCCCCGGTTCTTCGCCAGCCGCTGCACGGCGGCGGCCGAGTTGGAGTCGATGCCGTCCACGATCAGGACGGTGACGCCGTTGGTGAGCATCTGCTCGGCGATCGTCTGGAACCGCTGGGCCGAGCCTTCGGCGTTCTGGATGTCGTACTCGACGCCCGCCGTCTTGAACGCCTCGGCCAGGTACGGGCGGTCGAAGCTCTCGTAGCGGTCCGACGACGTCGTGTCGGGCAGGATCACGCCGATCTTGCCCTCGGCCGCGCCGGTCGAGCCGCTGCCGGAGTCGTCCCCGCACGCGGTGAGCGACGTGAGCGACACCGCCGCGGCGGCGGAGGCCGCCGCCAGGCGGAGGATCCCCTTGCGCATAGCCCGGGTCCTTTCTGGGGGGTCGGCCGCGGAGCGGCCTCGGGGGTTTTTTCGGCCGGTGTACGGGCCCGTCCTCCACCGGCGTGAATGTTGTGCCCCGCAACTTATGTCGCGTCCGGCCGTCGCGCCAGACCCGGACCTCGCCGAATTTGTTGTGGGCAGTAACAATCAAGTAACGCGAGGCGAACCGCGGGTTGCGGACGAACGACCTGATCAATGCCATGACCGGGCCGGACGCCGGATTGTTCACCGCACCAACATTCCCCGCGTCCGCGCCGCCCGGGCCCCGCCGGGCGCGGTGTGCGCCCGGGCGGAGTGCCGCCTGGACGGACGCGGAGAGCCGCTGACGCCTCGGAAGGAACCGGGGCCGATGCGGCCACCGCGCAGCCGAAGGGACCTGCGCATCCTCGGAAGGACCGGGCCGCCCTCCGGAGAGGAGACCGAGCCCATCCCTAGGGGACGGCCGGCGCCGGCCGGTCCGTCAGAGCGGCGCCGCGAGCACGGCCGCGATGCGGTCGGCCGCACCGGCGACGTCGTCGGCCAGGGTGATCCGCTCGGACCACGACCACCAGAACCACCAGCCGTCGGGGGCCTGCTCGACGAGGATGGTCTCGGTGAGGGCGGACGCGGCCGGGTTCGCCACGTGCAGCGCGGGCGACTGCCCGCGAGGCAGCGTGAGGCGCACGCGGAAGCCGCGCGCGGACAGCGCGTCGCCGAGCTCTTCCAGGTATTCGATCCGCGACTTCGTCGGCGTCGCGGGCTCCATGCCGTCAGGCGTCATCCTCGTTCCTTCGTGGATCCGGCGGCCCGACGAGGAGTCACCCTTCCGTGTCCCCGGCCCGTGTGCAAGCACTTCGGGCAGGTCAGCGGGGCGTGCCGCGACGGACGGGCGCGGCGCGCCGACGGACGGCCCGCCATCCGGGATATCTTGCGCATTGCAGACGGCAAGCGGCGAGATGGGGGCGATGACGTGGGCGGCGCCGAGGCGGAGCGGACACGGCCGGACCAGCGGCTGCCGAAGCGCGGCGGCACGCCGGAGGAGACCGCGACGGCCGCGGACCGGACCCGCGACGAGCCCGCCGAAGGCACCACCGAGGACGCCGCCGAGGACGCCGCCGAAGAGACTGCCGAGGAGACCGGCGAGGCCGGTGACGAGCTCGTCGCCGGGGAGACCCTCGTGGACGGACCGGCCCCGCGAACCCCGAAGAAGGCCCGGACGGCCGAGATGCCCGCACCGTCCGCGGGCGGCGACGCCGAGGAGCCGGACCCGGAGGACGAGCCGGAGCCGGAGGCGGTGCCGGAGCCGGAGGCGACGCGGCCCGCGCCCCTTCCCGTGGCCCCGCCCGAGGACGAGCCGGTGGACACCTCCCGGGAGCCCGCGCGGGAGCCCGCCCCGAACGCCGAGGCGACCCGGCCCGCGCCGCTGCCGCCCGTCCCCGGCCCCGCCGGGCCGTCCGACCCGGCGGACGCGACGGCTCCGGCGCCGCTTCCCGCGGCCGAACCGGCGGCGGCGCCCGTCCCGGCACCGCGCCCGGCCGCGCCCCCCTCCGCACCGCCGCCTTCCGCACCGCCGGTGCAGGGCGGGACGAGCGGGGCGGCGAAGCCCGGGGAGAGCCCGACGTGGCACCGGCAGCACTACACCGTGGGCGTGTTCCTCCTCGCCTACGGGGTGATGAGCCTGATCAGCGGGACGCTGCTGTGGGGCGACCGGCGCGAGGAGGTCGGGGAGTACTTCGCGTCCGGCCCGTCCGGGGCGATCCTCGTCCTGGCGAAGGCGGTCCAGGTGGTGCTCGTGCTGATCAGCGCGGCGGCGGTCGCGCGCCGCCGCGACACCTGGTTCGTGCCGCCGCTGGCCGGATGGATGGCGGGCTTCGCGCTGTTCGCGGTCCTGGACGTCTACACCGGGCGCTGGGCAGGGCTGCTGGAGCACACGCTGTACCTGGGCGGCTTCGTGGTCCTGCTGTTCCTGTCGTACGGGCTGAGCGCGAAGGCGCAGGTCGGCGGCGCGGCGCGGACGTCCGGGACCGGGCCGGGTGCGCAGCCGGAGGGGCTGACCCGGACGCAGGAACTCGCCCTCGCGGCGATCAACCGGCTGCCGCGCCGCTGACCCGGTCCCCGCGCGTCAGGGCACGACGACGATCTTCGCGTGCTCGTCCGGCCGGGACAGTGCGGTGAACGCGTCCGCGAGCCCGTCCAGCCCGACCGTGCCGGTGATGACGGACCCGGCGTCGACGCGGCCCGCGGCGATGTCGGCCAGGGTCGCCCCGTACTCGGCGGGCAGCGCGCCGAACGTGCCGCGGATCGTCAGCTCCTTGCTGACCGCGACGCCGGGCTCGATCTCGTCCGGCTGCATGCACACCCCGACCAGCATGATCGTCGAGCCGGCGGGGGCGCCCTCGACGGCGGCGCCGAGCACGCCGGGGACGCCGACGCACTCGAACACGACGGCCTGGCGCACGTCGAGCCCGAGCAGCTCGGCGGCGACGCGGTCGACGGTGCCGGTGGGGACGCCGAGGTCCGCCCAGCGGTCGTAGGGGGACGCCGCGGCGGGGTCGATCACCTCGTCGGCGCCGAGGCCCGCGGCGAGGGCGCGGCGCTTCGGGGAGAAGTCGACGGCGATCACCGGTCCGTGGCCGCGGGCCTTGAGGGCGGCGACGACGCCGAGCCCGATGGGGCCCAGGCCGAGGACGACCGCGACGGCGCCGGGTGCGATCCCGCTGCGGACGACGGCGCGGGTCCCGACGGCGAACGGCTCGGTCACGGCGGCGGTCTCGGGGGCGAGCCCGTCCGGGACCGGCATGGTGAGACCCTCGTTGAGGATCATGTACTCGCCGTATCCGCCGGGGTAGGCGGGGGTGTAGCCGATGATGCCGGCGCCCTGCGGGCCGATCCCGATCGGCGGCCCGCACACGGCGGCGCCGATCGGCAGCCGCCGCTCGGTGCCGGGGCCGTAGGCGACGATCTCGCCCGCGAACTCGTGCCCGAAGACGAGCCCGTCGCGGGGGTCGTGCGGGGTGCCGCCGGAGCGCCGGGTGGTCTCCATGAAGGCGTCCGGGTCCTGGAGGGCGTGCAGGTCGGACCCGCAGATCCCGCAGGCGAGGGTGCGGACGAGGAGCTGCCCCTCCTGCGGGACCGGGTCGGGCACCTCGGTCACGATCAGGGTCTTGTCGGCGGTGGTCAACGCAGCGCGCATCCGCGGCCTCCGGTCTTCCGGGCGTACGGTCGTTCCCGGAACGGAACCACGTCGGGCGCCCGCGCGATAGTCCCTCGCGCCACCAGACGCTGGCAGGTTTGTGGGTCCGGGGGCGGGAAAAGCCGATCTTGGCAGATGTTGCCCTTGGTGCACGGTGTGCCCCATGTCACTTTCTTTCGCATGAGAGTGCGAAAGACGACGTGGTCGGTGGCGCTGGCCGCGTCCCTGGCGGTGCCCGCCGCCCTCGCGGCCCCCGCCGCCGCCCGGCCGGCCGCTCCCCCCGCGGCGACCTGCGATCCCACCCGTACCGAGCCCGAGTACCGCGGCGACGTCCCGGCGCCCGCGGACGTCCTCGGCTTCGACCTCGGCGAGCGCCCGGTGAGCGCCGCCGAGTCCGACCGGTATCTGGAGACGGTCGCCGCGCGCAGCGACCGCGTCGTGTCCGGGACCCTCGGCAAAAGCGCACAAGGCCGCCCGCTGAAGTACGCCGTCGTGGGCGAGCCGCGGCTGGTGACGAAGGCGGGCCTGGCGAAGGTCCGGCGGGACGCCCACCGGCTGCGCGACCCGCGCACGCCCGGCCGTCTCGCCGAGCGGCTCGCGCGGACCGGGGTCCCGATCCTGTGGGTCAGCGGGAACGTGCACGGCGACGAGCCCAGCGGGACGGACGCCGCCCTGCGGGTGCTGCGCGACCTCGGCGACCGCACGGACTGCGCCGCCGAACGGATCCTCGGCAACGCGCTGGTGGTGGTCCTGCCGACGCAGAACCCGGACGGGCGCGAGCTCGGCACCCGGGAGAACGCCTACGGCTTCGACATGAACCGCGACTGGTTCGCGCGGACGCAGCCGGAGACCGACGCCAAGCTGGCGATGCTGAACCAGTACCCGCCCGTCCTCTACATCGACGCCCACGAGATGGGCGGGACGTCGTACTTCTTCCCGCCGAACGCCGACCCCGTCTACCACGAGACGCCCGAGCAGGCCATCGGCTGGATCAACGGGATCTACGGGACGTCGATGGCCGCCGAGTTCGATCGGCGCGGCATCGACTTCTTCAACCGCAACGTCTACGACCTCTTCTACCAGGGGTACGGCGACACGGTGCCGACGAGCGCGTTCCACGCGGCCGGGATGACGTTCGAGAAGGGCGGCGAGAGCCCCTACCCGGAGCGCGTGACGGAGCAGTACCTCACGCAGTGGGTGACGCTGTCGGCCGCCGCCCGCAACCGGCAGCGGCTCCTCACCGAGTGGCGCGCGATGGCCGTCGAGGCCCGGGACCAGGGCGAGGCGGGCGAACTCGAACCCAACCAGGTCTACAACCCGGGCAACGAGATCGTGCGCCAGGTCCCCGACCGCCCCGTCCGGCACTACTTCCTGCGGGACGACGACCGGGCGAAGCGCGACGAGGCGCGGACGATCGTGCGCAGGCTCCAGCGGATGGGGGTCGAGGTGAAGCGACTCGTGCGCCCCCTGACCGTCCCCGACTACAAGGAGTACGGAAGTCCCGCGGGCAAGACCACGCTTCCCCCGGGCACCTACTGGATCTCCATGGCTCAGCCGGAGAAGCACTGGATCCAGGCCATGCTGAACGAGGACTCCTACACGCCGTTCCCGTACTTCTACGACGTGACGGCGTGGAGCCTGCCGCTGCTGGCGAACGTGTCGGGCGGCTCGTCCGGCGCGGAACTGCGGCCCCGCGCGCGTCCCGTGCGGCCGGTTCCGGCGGAGCGTCCGGGGCACCAGGGCCGGGCCCCGGAGATCGGCGTCCTGCAACTGTCGAAGACCTCGTCTTCCGCGCGGCAGTCGACCGGCTGGCTGCGGCACCGCCTCGACCGCGACTGGCGGCTCCCGTTCACGTCGCTGCACCCGTCCGACGTCGCGGCCGGGAAGCTGGACGGCGTGGACGTCCTGCTGGTGCCGGACGGCCCCGCCGGTGCGGCGCACGACGCGCTCGGCGAGGCGGGACGGACGGCGCTGCGGGAGTGGACGCGCGGCGGCGGCCGGTACGTCGGCTGGCAGGGCGGCACGGAGCTCGCGGCCCGGCTCGGGCTGACCACCGCGACGCTCACCGAGCCGGCCTCCGACATCCCCGGCACGCTGTTCCGCGCGACCGTCGACCAGGGCAGCCCGCTGGCGAAGGGCGTCGGCGGCGACGTCTGGAACTTCACCTCCTACGACGCGGTGATGCGCGCCTCCAGCGGCGTCGTCGTCCGCTATCCCGAGAGCGGCTCCCCCGGCTGGTCCGTGTCCGGCTACGAGCGCGGCGGCGAGGAACTGGGCGGGACGGCCGCGGTCGTCGACCAGCCGGTCGGCGCGGGACGCTCGGTGCTGTTCGCGGCCGAGCCGAACTTCCGGGCGTACACCGACGGGACGGCGGAGCTGCTGTACAACGCCGTCCTCGGGCCGGATCCGCGGCGGGCGGCGCAGCCGCGGGCGACGGCGGAGGCGTCCCGGTCGGCGGCGGCGCTGCCGGACCGCGAGTCGCCGATCCGGGTCTCGGTGCGCGCCGGTGACGCGGGCGCGGCGGCGTCGGTGCTGCGGTCGGTCGGGGCGACGTGGGACGAACGCCGCGACGGAGGCGTCGTCCGGTTCGTGATCGAGAACCCGCGCGGGCTTCCGGCGGACCGGCACCCGTTCGCGCGGCGCCTGCCGGGGCTCATCGGCGAGGCGGGCATCGAACCGCTGGCCGTCACCCTGCCGAAGTGACGGGCCGCAGTGACGAACGGGCCGCAGTGACGAACGGGCCGCAGTGACGAAGGCCGAGGCGACGGCACGGCCGTGAGGGCCGATCGAGGGGGCGGGCCGGTGCGCCCGCCCCCTCGGTCGATCCCGGTCAGCGGACGATCCAGGCGATCGCGGTCATCGTGCCGGGCGGGACCTCGGTGAACCCGCCGTCGCGGACCGCGACCGCCGCCTCCTTCACGCACGTCCGCCACGGGACGTCCCGCGTCAGGTGCACGCGCGCGCCGGCGTCGAGCCACGCCGCCACGTGCTTCTTCTTCCCCTGCCGCAGGAGAAGCTGGGCGGCGTGCCCGCACTGCGCGGCCGCCTTGCCCGTGGTCATCGCGACGTCCGGGTTGAGGGCGATCGCCGCGTACGGGGCCTCCGGCGGCGGGGGCGGCCGCTCCGCCTCCGCCAGGTCGAGTCCCGCCACCTGCAGCTTCGCGAGCTGCGGCGGGACGTCCGACACCGGGGCGGGCGGGAACGCCCGCACCTGCGCGCCCGCGTGCTCGACCGTGACGCCCGGCAGCGCCTGCGCCTCCGGCCAGCGGACGCCCCGCGCGCGCCGCGTCACCTTCCGGATCCGGCGCGACTCCCACGCGTGGACGGCCGCGCGCCACTCGCCGTCCGGTTCCACGGCCCGCGGGTCGGTGAGGAGCCGGACGACCGCCGCCGCGGCCGCCTCGCAGACGGCGCCGTGCGCGGGCGGGCCGGCCTTCTCGGCGCGGACCACCAGCTGCATGGCCCACGGCGGATCGTCGAGAGGATCGAAGTCGGGTCGCACTCCTGGAGTATTCCAAACCCGATCCAATGCCCCGCACACGACTTTCCGCCGCTGAGAGTGGGTACGGCAACCTTGACCGTTCCGCGATCGTTCAGAACGAGTGGGAGGCGGCCGACGTCTGCGCCGGGCGGGGCCGCCCAGGCGGAGGAGTCTGGTGGGAGGTCCCCGTGACCATTGGCCAGTGGAGCGATTCCATCCCGGGTAACGGCACGTTCTTCGTCGGCATCGACATCGCGCCGGGGCGGTATCTGTGCACCGACGCCAAAGGGGGCTGGTGGGTCCGCTATCCGGGGCCGGGCGAGGGCGAGCCCGTGGCGTCCTGGCCTCTGCCCGAGGGCGGCATCGAGATCGAGATCGCCGCCACCGACGTCGCCTTCGAGACCCACACCGGCGCCGACTGGAAACGCGTCGGCGGCACCGCGGCGACCGGCGCGGGCGAGGCACCCGAGCCGCGCCCCGTCGCCGACCCCGCGCTGCGCGCCGAGCTGGACGCCGTCGCCGCGCGCGGCATGCTGCCGGGCTGGCTCGTCCCGACGTCGATGCTCATGCTCGGGTTGATCGGCTCCACGCTGCTCGGCCCGTTCTGGCTGCTCGGGCTCGGCATGCTCGCCATGATGATCACGTTCGGGTCCCGCTCGCTGGCGCCCGACATCCGGCGCCTCCGGGAACTGGAGCGCAACCGCGACCGCTACCACACCCTCGACGACTTCGACGCCGACGGCCGCGCGATGCTGGCCCGCGCGCAGGCCGCGCTCGACGCCGTCCGCGACTCGCGGGTCAACCGGGAGGGGCTGCTGGACGCGGCCGACAACGCGGTCATGCTGCCGCGCCAGGAGTGGGAGATCGCGCAGCTCCTCGCGCGGCAGTCGAGGCTGCGCGCCGACCACGCGGAGATGGCCGGTACGGCCGCGCTGCCCGAGGTGGAGGCGGCGCTGCGGCCGCTGCGCGAGAAGCTCGACCTGTCCGTCGAGTCGGTCGACCGGCGGATCGAGGCGCTGGAGCGGTACGCCGAGCGGGTCCGCGCCGCGGACGAGGCGCTGGACGCGCACCGCCGGCTCGAGAAGATCGCGGCGAAGGCGCACGAGTACGACGACCTGGTCGCCGACACCGTCCGCGACGACCTGGCGATCCCCGCCATCGACCGGCTCACCGAACAGTCCGAGGCGCTGATCACCACGCTGCGGGAGCGCCTCACCGCGGCGGCCGAGGCCGCCGACCGGCTCCCGCCCGCGTCCTGATCCGGCCGCCCCCGCCCCGCGCCGGGCCCGCCGCACTACGCTGATCCGCACCGACTCCCCCGGACGCGTGAGGGCCACCATGACGGACGGCGGCCGGCGGCTCGCCGGGATCATCGACACCACGAGACCGCATCAGGCCCGGCTGTGGAACCACTGGCTTGGCGGCAAGGACACCTACCCCGTCGACCGCGAGGTCGGCGACCGGATCGCGGCCGTCTACCCGGAGATCGCCGACGTCGCGCGGCACTCCCGCGCGTTCCTCGTCCGCGTCGTCCACCACATGATCGAGCAGGGCGTGCGGCAGTTCCTGGACGTCGGCACCGGACTGCCCGCCGTCGACAACACCCACGAGGTCGCCCAGCGCGCCGCGCCCGGCTCCCGCGTCGTGTACGTCGACAACGACCCGCTGGTCGTCGCGCACGCCCGCGCGCTGCTCACCGGCCTCCCCGAGGGCGACTGCGCCTACGTCGAGGCCGACGTCCGCGACACCGCCGCGATCGTCGAGCTGGCCTCCGGAACGCTGGACCTCTCCCGTCCCGTGGGCCTGCTGCTGCTCGGCGTCATCGGCAACGTCCCGGACGAGGACGACCCGCGCGGCGTCGTCCGGCGGCTCGTCGACGCGCTCCCGTCCGGCAGCATCGTCGCGGTCAACGACGGGACCAACGTGCTCGGCGTGGACGAGTGGACGCCCGCGGAGGCCACCGCGCGCGGGGAGGCGCTCCGGCTGTGCGCCGAGGCCGGGACCGTCCCGTACCACGCCCGCACACCCGAGTTCATCGAGTCGCTCCTCGACGGCCTGGAGATGGTGGAGCCGGGCGTGGTGTCGACCCCGCTGTGGCGTCCCGACTTCCCCGAACTGGACGCCGGGACGCCGATCGACTCGTTCGGCGGCGTGGCCCGCAAGCCTTAGCGGCCCGCGAACCTCAGAGGACGCCCGTGTAGGCGAGGGCGAACGCCAGGTAGGGCACGAGGAACGCCCAGCACACGACGACGAGCCCGTGGACGACCTCGCCCGGTCCCCGCGCGCTCCCCAGGTAGCGGTGGTAGAGCCAGACGAGCAGCGGCGCGAAGACGGCCTGCACCCACAGCGTCCGCTGCGGGAACACGTGCCCGGCCGCCGCGAGCGCGACCGTGCCCGCGCACGCGGCCGTCCAGGCGGCGAGCCCGATCCGGTAGGCGCCGCGGGGCCCGAGCCGCACCGCGATCGTCGTGTAACCGCTCGCCAGGTCGGCCTTGTAGTCGGTGACCGTCGTCGGCACGTACAGGGCGGTCGCCACCAGGACGCCCTGCACCGCCATCGCCCACGGGAAGCCGTCGAGCGGCCGCACGACCGTCCATCCGGCGAGCAGCGCCAGGCCGCCCACCCCGACCGCGTTGGTCGCCACGTCGAACCCGGGCCGGTCCTTCAGCCGGACCGGCGGCACGCTGTAGAGCCACCCGAGCACGAGGAAACCGAGCGTCACCAGCGCGAACGCGGGGCGCACGGTGAGCGCCACGAGCAGCGCGCCGGCCGCCGCCAGGTGCGCCGCGACGAGCGCGCCCCGCACCCCGAGCCGTCCCTCGACGAGCGGCGCGTCCTCCTTGCGGGGGTTGCGCCGGTCGCCGTCCAGGTCGAACGCGTCGTTGATCGCCAGGGCGGCCAGCCAGACCAGCGGCCCCCACACCACGAGCCCGGTCAGGACGGGCGCCGCGGCGGCGGCGCACCCGCCGGTGGGCGGCACGCAGGCGTCCTGTCCCGCCACCAGCCACCGGGTGGCCAGCAGGTGCCCGACGTAGAAGGGGACGAGCGACACCAGCCAGATCGCCGGCCGGGCGATCAGCCAGAGGTCGAGCAGGACCCGCCACGCGCACGGCACCACCGCCCGCCGATCGGTCTGGTGAGCGCGCACGGCCGCCACCCCCGGAAGACGATCATCTATTGACGTTTCGTCTATTTGACCTTCCCTCTACCCGCCGCTCCATGCAAGGGAGCGGTGTGGTTCAGGAGAGGAGGGCGCGGACCTGGGCGGGGCCGGTGAAGACTTCGGCGCGCATGCCGACCTCGCGGGCGGCGCGGACGTTGCGCTCGGTGTCGTCGAAGAAGAGGACGTCGGCGGGGTCGACGCCGAGGCGGTCGGCGCAGATACGGTAGGCGCGGGGGTCCGGCTTCGCGACGCCGATCCGGCAGGAGTAGGTCAGCGCGTCGAAGCGGGACAGCCAGGAGCCGTGCTTCTCCTCCATGCGCGGGACCAGGTCGGTGATGATGTTGGAGAGCAGGCCGAGCACGCGTCCCTCGTCGGCCAGCTCGCCGACGAGGGCGACCATGCGGTCGTCGACGTCGGTCCAGCTTTCGAGGTCGGCCTCGATCAGGGCGGGCACGTCCGGGAACTCTGTGCCGAGGGCCGCGGCGACGTCCGTCCAGTAGGCGGCGCTCTCCTGCCCGGCGTCGTAGGCGGGACGGCACGACCAGTACGCGTCCCAGAACGCCGGGCCGGAGCATCCGGCCAGGGATTCGATGCGCCGCACCGCCTCCGGGGACTGGGTGCGGGCGATCACTCCGTACAGGTCGAACACGATCACATCGGGCATGCTCCGAGACTACGCAAGGCGAGCAAGCGGTTGTCCGGCACGGCATAATGAGGGAGTGACCACGACGAACGCTGATTCCGGACGTCCCAGAACCCGCGGTTCCGGCGGGGGCGGAACCCGCCGCCGCGGCAAGGGTTCCCCGGCCCTGGCGTCGGAGCGGCGCGAGCACCTGGTCAAGCTGGCGGCCGAGCTGTTCGCCGAGAAGGGTTTCCAGGCGACGACGGTCCGCAACATCGCCGAAGAGGCGGGCATCCTGTCCGGCAGCCTCTACCACCACTTCGACTCCAAGGAGTCGATCGTCGACGAGATCCTCACCGGCTTCTTCGAGGACATCATGGCGGCGTACCGCCGCGTCATCGACGAGAACGACGACCCGCGCGCGACGATCGCCGGGCTCGTCCGCACCGCGTTCGGCACGCTGGAGCCGCACCGCGCGGCCATCACGGTGATGCAGAACGACTGGAACTACCTCAAGGGGATGGAGCGGTTCGCCTACCTGACCAAGTCCGAGGACGAGGTCGAGAAGATGTGGGTGGACACGCTGCGGGCCGGCCAGGAACAGGGCGTGTTCCGGCTCGACCTCGACCCGAAGCTCACGTACCGGATGATCCGCGACACGGTGTGGGTGGCCATCCGCTGGTTCAAGCCGGGCGGGAAGCTCAACGCCGAAGGGCTCGCCGAGCATTACCTGAAGGTCATGTTCGACGGCATCAACCTGCACTGAGCCCGGACGGACGCCGCGGCCCCCGCGATTTCGCCGGTGCGCCCTCGTGAACCCCTTTAGTGTGCTTAGTCACACTTCCCGGGCAGGGGTGATGACTTGGCCCGTGGGGACGCTGTTACGGATGAGTTCTACGGGGGGAGGGCGACATGACGTCCGACCAGGACGCCGGAAACGGGGAGCCCACGCCCGCCATGCGCACCGCGACGGCGCGCGGGCTGCAGGAACAGTTCCCGGGGGTGCGGGTCTGGTACGGCAAGGCGACCGGATCGTGGTGGGCCATGGTGCCGCTGCGCGACGGGCCGCGCCTGCTGGAGGCCGAGACTCCGCAGCGGCTGCGCGACGCGATCTTGAACGCGCGGGCGGGCGGGTGATCGGCGGCCGGTGCGGGTGACCGCGCGGCCGGAAATCGAGGCCGCCCGCCGGAGACGGGGCGCGATCCGTCCCCGGCGGGCGGCGTCTCCTCGACGTTAACCCGAAACAGCTTCAGACACAAGCGCTTGCTCGGTGCGCTTACCGCTCGTACTGGACGACCGCCCGCTCGGCCGTGATCGGCGCGATGCGCCCGTCCACGATCTCCCGGTGCGCCGGATGATCCCGGTACACGAGGTAGGCGTCCCGGTCGGCGAAGTCCGCGACCAGCACGAAGTCGAACGCGCCGGGGCTCACGCCCGCGTCGGCGCCCATGTCGTAGCCCTGGATCTCCGGGATGAGCCCCGGCAGCTCCGAGAGCCGCGCCGCCACGTCCTCCTGCTGGCCGGTGGTCGTCCCCTCGGCCCACCTGAACATCACCACATGCCGAAATCCGCTCATGTCGGCACGTTAGCGGTGCCGCGAACACCACCCCGGGCGTCGTCCCGTCCCCGGCGCGTCGCGGCCCTTCCCGGGCGTCCGGCGGGGCGGTCAGACGGTGCCGAGTTCGGCGGCGACCATCGCGCCGAGCTCCCAGCACTCCTCGAGCTCCGCGCGGCCGGGCTCGCCGGTGACCACGGCGGGCGGGCGCACGACGCGCCACTTCAGGCCGGTGGTGATCGACTCCAGGGCGCGCAGCGCCCCGGTCGCGTCGTTGCCCGCGTGCAGGTACGCGCCGAAGGGGCGGCGGACCGTCTCCTCCAGGCACGGGTAATAGACCTGGTCGAAGAAGTGCTTCAGGGCCCCCGACAGGTAACCGAGGTTCACCGGTGAGCCGAGCAGGTAGCCGTCCGCCTCCAGGACGTCCACGGGGGACGCGGTCAGCGCGGGGCGGGACACGACCTCGACGCCCGCGACCTCGTCGGTGGACGCGCCGGAGCGCACGGCCTCGTACATCGCCTGCAGGTTCGGCGACGGCGTGTGATGGACGATCAGCAGCCTCTTCATCGTCTCCGACTCTAATCGTGCGCACCCTCCCGAACATGATTCGATGAACTCCCCCCGTGGAAAGGCAGGAATCCCCATGACCGTGCCCTCCGACGTGCCCTCCGACGCGCCCTCCCACGTGCAGGGCCACTGCGACCCGGCGTTCGCCGGTGTCCGCGAGGTGTTCGAGCGGAACTTCGCCGAGGAACGCGAGCTGGGCGCCGCCGTCGCGGTGTACGCGGGCGACCGCAAGGTCGTGGACCTGTGGGGCGGGATCGCCGACCGCCGCACCGGCCGCCCCTGGCTGGCCGACACGCCCTGCTTCGGGTTCTCCTGCACCAAGGCGGTGACGGCCGCCGCGGCGCTGCTGCTCGCCGAGCGCGGCGCGTACGAGGTGGACGGCCCGGTCACCGGCTGGTGGCCCGAGTTCGGCGCGGCGGGCAAGGAGGGGACGACGGCGGCGCACCTGCTGTCGCACCAGGCCGGACTGCCCGCGTTCGCCCGTCCGGTGTCGGCGGAGGAGGCGGCGGACGCACCGGCGCGCGCCGCCGAGCTGGCCGCGCAGGAGCCGGAGTGGACGCCCGGCGAGGGCCACGGCTACCACGCGCTGACCTACGGATGGCTGGCCGGGGAGATCGTGCGCCGGCTGTCCGGACGGACGGTCGGCGCGTTCGTCCGCGACGAGTTCGCCCGCGGCCTCGACCTGTGGATCGGCGCCCCGGACGACGTCATCGAGCGGGCCGCGAAGATGTCGGCGAGCCGCCGCGCGACGAGCGGCGGCGGGACCGACGCGCCGCGCCCCGCGGACGACGCCTCGCTCCTCGACCGGCTGGCGAGCGCGTACACCGACCCGCAGAGCCGGCTGAACCGGGCGCTGAACAACCCGCACCCCGGCAAGGGCGGCTACAACAACCCGGTGGTGCTGCGCGCGGGCTGGCCGGGGGCGGGGATGATCGCGACGGCCCGGTCGTTCGCCGGTTTCTACCGCGACCTCGTCGCGGGCCGGATCCTGCGCCCGGACACGCTCCGCGAGGCGATCCGTCCCCGGGTGAGCGGCCCCGACCGCACGATGCTGATCGACAGCGCGTTCGGCCTCGGCTTCATGCGCCCGGCGCAGACGTTCTTCGTCCCGGCGGCCGGGCGCGGCACGGCGTTCGGGCACACGGGGGCGGGCGGCTCGATCGGGCTCGGCGACCCCGACGCCGGGCTCGCCGTCGCGTACCTGCCGAACCTCATGGGCGACCACCTGTCGGGCGACCTGCGCGCCTACCGGCTGGTCGAGGCCGCGTACGCCGCGCTGTCCTGAGATAGCGTCCGCGTCCATGGAGGTACGCGATCTTCACCCGTGGCCGTCCACGCGGGCGGAGGCGGAGGCGATCCAGGACCGGCTCCGCCCGCTGCTCGACCTGCACTCCCCCGGCCCCGAACGCCCCCGGACGGTCGCCGGGCTGGACGTCTCGTACGCGGGCGGCAGCGAGGGGACCGGGACGCGACTGGCCGCGGCCGTGGTCGTCCTGGACGCCGCCACGCTGCGGACGGTCGAGGAGTCGGTCGCCGTCGGGACGGCCGCGTTCCCGTACGTCCCGGGCCTGTTCGCGTTCCGCGAGCTGCCCACGCTGGTCGAGGCGCTCCGCGACCTGAGGACGGTCCCCGACCTGCTCGTGTGCGACGGGTTCGGCGTCGCGCACCCGCGCCGGTTCGGCCTCGCCTGCCATCTCGGGGTGCTGACCGGCCTGCCGACGATCGGGGTCGGCAAGACCGCGTTCGTCGGCGCCTACGCGGCGCCGGGCGCACGGCGGGGCGACGCGGGCCCGCTGACGGACGGCGATGAGGTCGTGGGGCGGGTGCTGCGGACGCAGGACGGCGTCAAGCCGGTGTTCGTGTCCGTCGGGCACCGCGCGAGCCTCGACGCCGCGTGCCGGACCGTCCTGGAGCTGGCGCCCGACCACCGGCTGCCGGAGACGACGCGGCGCGCGGACCGGCTGTCCCGGGACGCGCTGCGCGGCTGACGCCCCTTGTTCGCCAACCAAGCGTTCGCTAGTTTTGCTGCCGGTGGCACGGCGAGAGGAAGCGTTGATGGGACAGCTCGACGGCAAGGTGGCGCTGATCACCGGCGGCGCGCGCGGCATGGGCAAGGCGCACGTGCGCCGGTTCGTCGCCGAGGGCGCGAAGGTGGTGTTCGGCGACGTCCTCGAGGAGGAGGGCGCGAAGCTCGCGGCGGACATCGGGGACGACGTCCGGTTCGTCCGCATGGACGTCACGAGCCCGGACGACTGGGCGAACGCCGTCCGCACCGCCGTCGAGGCGTTCGGCGCCCTCAACGTCCTGGTGAACAACGCGGGCATCATGCGGCACAAGCGCATCGAGGACATGTCCGTGGACGAGTTCAAGCAGGTCCTCGAGGTGAACCTCGTCGGCCAGTGGCTCGGCGTGAAGTCGGTGACCGCCGCCATGCGGGACGCGGGCGGCGGCTCGATCGTGAACGTGTCGTCGACCGAGGGGTTCATCGGCGGGTCCGGCCTCGCCGCCTACAGCGCGAGCAAGTTCGGGATCCGCGGCCTCACCAAGGCCGCCGCCCGCGAGCTGGGCCCGGACGGCATCAGGGTGAACTCGATCCACCCCGGCGGCGTCCTGACCCAGCTCTCCCTGCAGGAGGACGTCGTCGCCGCCACCGCCGACAGCGCCGACGCCTTCATGAAGGCGCTGCCGCTCGGGCGGATGGGCAAGACGAAGGAGGTCTCGGGCCTCGTCGTCTACCTGGCGTCCGACGACTCGTCCTACTGCAGCGGCAGCGAGGTCCTCGTGGACGGCGGCATGCTGACGGGCGCGGGGTACTGAGCCGGGCTTTCAGAAGGCCCGCCGCTCCGTCCACCCCTCGACCGCCTCCAGTTGCGCCGCGAGCGAGATCAGCGTGGCCTCGTCCGAGTCGCGGCCGAGGAGCTGGGCGCCGATCGGCAGGCCGTCCCGGGTGAGCCCGGCGGGCACGTTCACGGCGGGCCACCCGAGGACGTTCCACGGCCACGCGTAGGGGCAGGCCGCCGCGGCACCGGACTGCGTCCTGCGGTACCCGGCCCCCTCGAAGGCCCCCGCCCGCAGCGGACGCGACGCGGTGGTGGGGGTCAGCACGACGTCCGCGTAGCGGAAGATCCGCCCGGCCCTGCGCCACAGGTAGGGGTCCATCCTCCGCACCAGCGGCAGCAGCCGCCTGCCGGCCAGGCGCCCGATCCGGGCCTCGGCCTCCGTGCGCCGCTCGGGCCGCGGGCCGTCCATCGAGTCGAGCCAGTCGGCCACGCCGGCCGTCCCGCGCGGGATCAGCCCGAGCCCCACCGGCCCGTAGTCGGGATCGGCGGGGAAGACCCGGTGCCCCAGGTCGGTCAGCCGCCGCGCCAGCCGCTCGACGCCCGCCCGGACCTCCGGGTCGAGCCGTCCGCGCACGCCGAACGCCGTCCGGAACGACACCGCCACCCGCAGCCGCCCCGGCTCCCGCCGCGCCGCCTCGACGAACGGCCTGATCGGCGGGTCCAGCCGGTACGCGTCCTCCGGGCGGCTCCCGGTGAGCACGTCGAGCAGCAGCGCGGCGTCCTCGACGCTGCGCGCGAGCGGCCCCCACACCGTGATCCCGTTGAACGGATCGGTGTGCGGGAACCCCGAGACGCGGCCCCGCTGCGGCTTGATCCCGACCAGCCCGGTCCACGCCGCGGGGATGCGGATCGACCCGGCCCCGTCCGACCCGACCGCGGCCGGGACCATCCCCGCCGCCACGGCCGCCGCCGACCCGCCCGACGATCCGCCCGGCGTGTACGCGGGGTTCCACGGGTTCCGCGCGACCCCGTACTCCGGCGACTCGCTGAACGGCCAGAGCCCGACCTCGCACGTCGTCGTCTTGCCCACCACGATCGCCCCGGCCGCCCGCAGCTTCCGCACCACCTCGGCGTCCCGCGTCCGGACCGGGTGCTCGCCGCCGACCGCGAACGGCGTCGTCTCCCCCGCGATATCGGTGTCGTCCTTGATCGCGACCGGGACGCCCAGCAACTGGAGCCGTTCGCCGTCCCGCAGCCGCTCGTCCGCCGCCGCGGCCTCCCGCAGGGCCGCCTCCTCGCGGACGACCCTGAACGCGCCCAGATCGTCCCTGCGCCGGATCGCGTCCAGCGACGCCTGCACCAGCTCACGGCTCGAGACGTCGCCGTGCGCCAGCGCGTCCGCCTGACCCGCCAGTCCGAGGTCCACGCGCCCACCCCTCTCGTTCGTTCGAACGAACGATACCGATGGCGCATGCGATGGGGAAGACTGAACATCGATGAGCGCCCGCGAGCAGATCCTCAGCGCCACCCTCCGCCTGATCGGCGAGCAGGGCATCGGCGCCGTCACCAACCGCGCCGTCGCCAAGGCGGCCGGCGTCTCCCTGGGATCCCTGACCTACCACTTCCCCAGCCAGGACGCGCTGCTGCGCGAGGCGCTGCAGAACTTCGTCGACCTCGAGATCGCCCGCATCACCGCCCGCCTCGCCGAGCTCGCCGACGCCGGCGTCGCCCCCGGCCAGGCCCCCGAGCAGGTCGAGAAGGCCGTCATCGACTTCGCGCAGGGGCCCGAGCAGCTCGCCAACCTCGAACTGCACCTGCACGCCGCCCGCGACCCCGGCATCCGCGAGACGTCCACCCGCTCCGTCGCGGCCTACGACCGCCTCGCCGCCGCCGTCCTCACCGCCCTCGGCATCCCGGACGCCGAACGGCACGCCCCCACCGTCGTCGCGCTCCTGTACGGCCTCGCGATCCGCCGCCTCGCCACCGGCGACCCCACCGCGGGCGGCACCGCCGACGCCTTCCGGCTCCTGCTCTTCGGCGCGCTCCCCCGGGAAAGCGGAACCGGCCCGGACGGTCCCAGAGCGGGGTGACGAGACCGTACGGGCCGGATCCTGTCTCAACCAGGAACCTCGGCCGGACCCCAGGTCCGGCCACCACTTCTCCGTTCGCCGATGCACCTCCACCGGGTCTGGGACGTGACACCTCAAAATTAAGCGCCCGCCCACCGTCCGTCCCGCCCCTTAAGGCTCGCTTAGGGATGGGCTGAGCCGGACTTATAAGACCGGGTTCCGCTTCTCTCCCGCCCCGAGAGCCCCGTGGTGGAGGCGTTCGCGCGTAGCTCGGCGTTCGGAGCGATGGCCGTCTCCGCACACTCGGCCGGGCGGCGACGGCTAACCGGAAACGTCCGGGCTCAGCCGGAGCCGGTGATGCGCCGCAGGGCGGCGCGCAGCTCCCCGGACGTCCAGTCGTGGGGGCGGTCGCGGGCATAGAGGTCGGCGACGCGCCGCAGGGACGGGGCCAGGGGCGCGGCGGCGTCGTTCCAGTGGGAGACCCGGACGATCACGTCCAGCAGGAAGGGCTCCAAGTCCCCCTCGGTCGGCGGCGGTACGGCGTCCAGGCGCGCGCGGAGGGGCGGGAGCAGGACGGGTGCGTGGGCCTTCATCGCGTGGACGGGCCACGCGATGTCGTTCGGGAGGCTGTCTCGGGTGAGGAGTTCGGCGAGGGGTTCGGCGGCGCGGGGGTCGGCGCGTTCGGCGAGCGTGCGGACGGCCCGGTCGCGGGCCTCGCCGGGGGCGCGGGAGAGCGCGGCCGCGATGAGGTCGCGGGCGCGGCGGTGGGGTGCGCGCGCGAGGACGCGGACGGCGCGGAGGGCGACGCGGTCGTCCGGGGAGCCGACGAGGGACGCGAGGGGGCGCAGGAGGCCGACGGTGCCGTGCGGGGGCCCGGAGAAGAGGCCGCCGCACAGGTCGAGACCCTGGAAGACGTGGCGGGGGTCGTCGAGGAGGCGGCGCGCGTCCGCGACGGTCGGGGCCTCGAGGGTCTCGGCGTGCGTGAAGCGTTCGCGGCCCGTCCGTTCGAGGGCCCGGCGGACGGCCAGGACGGTCGCGACGCGGAAGCTCGTCTCGCTGGAGTCCGTCGGGTGGTCGCGGGCGGCGCGGAGGGTGACGCGGACGGGCAGGGGGCCGGCGCCGAGGTGGTTCTCGAGGCGTTCGTGGGCGGTCTCGTCGACGACGGGGACGAAGCGTGCCTCGGAGTCGGGGTACTCCATCGTCCCGGGGGCGAGGGCGTTCACGAACGTGTACGTCTCGGCGGGTTCGAAGTCGAGCACGATGTAGGCGAACTGGCCGGGGCAGGCGGTCTGCTTCTTGTAGGCGGCCTCGACTCCGATGGCGTGCATGCGGCCGACGCTAGCGGGCGTGGCGGCGGCGGACGAGCCGGCGAGAGCGGCGGGGTGGCGGCAGGTACCTCGTGCGGAACCACATCTGGACCTGGGCGCCGCCCAGCGCCGACCGGTGGATGCGCAGGTGGCCGCCGGTGGACTCGGCGGCGCGGCGGGCGATGTCGAGGCCGAGGCCGGTGGAGCCGCCGCCGCTGCTGCCGCGCCGGAGGGCGGCGTCGGGGTCGGCGATGCCGGGGCCGCCGTCGGCGACGAGGATCCCGGTGACGCCCTGCCCCCGGTGCAGGGTGACGGCGAAGGCGGTGCCCTCGGCGGTGTACCGGAACACGTTGCCGAGGAGGGCGTCGACGGCGGCGGCGAGCTCGGTGCCGGGGAGCGGGAGGGGCGCGGGTTCCGCCGCGCCGATCAGCTCGCAGGCGCGCCCCTCGTCCTCGGCGAGCACGGACCAGAACCGCACGCGGTCCCGCAGGATCTTCGCGGCGTCGCAGCTGCCGCGCCCGGTGGGGCGGCGGACGGTGCGGATGATCTGGTCGACCTCGCGTTCGATGCGGTCGACGGCCTCGCGGGTCTCGTCGGCCACGGGCCCGGGGCCGAGGGCCTCGGCGTTGAGGCGGAGCGCGGCGAGGGGGGTGCGGAGGCGGTGGGAGAGGTCGGCGGCCATCTCGCGTTCCGCGGCCAGGAGCTGGACGACGTGGTCGGCCATGGCGTTGAAGGCGCGGCCGGCCTCGACGAGCTCGGGCGGGCCGTCGGGTTCGATGCGGACGCTCAGGTCCCCGTCGCCGAACGCGGCGGCCGCCGCGGCGAGCCGCCGGGTCGAGCGGATCATGCGGTTGCCGAGCCGGTCGGCGACGGCGACCGAACCGGCGACGAGGGCCGCGGCGACGGCCGTCATGACCAGCCACGCCTCGAGCACGCCGCGGGACATGTCGGCGGACGGCACGAACACCTCGATGACGGCGATGCGGCCGGCGTCCAGCGCCACCGGCTGCAGGAGCGCGCACCCGCCGGGCACGCGGACGGTGTAGGCGCGGCCGCGGCGGCCGGCCCGGTCCAGCTCGCGGGGGTCGGCGCCGACGTCCCCGCGGGCGCCCGCGGGGACCGCCCCGCCGCCCGGCAGGTGCAGGGTCATCCGGCCGGCGGCGCCCGCGCGGGTGCCGGCGACGGCGCGTTCGAGCGCCGCCGGGTCCTCGGTCACGGCGAGGACGGGACCGAGGGCGCCGGCCTGGCGTTCCGCGGCGGTGAGGGCGCGGTCCCGGGCCATCTCCCGGACGGTGAGGGCGAGCGGGATGAGGAAGGCGAGCGCGACCATCGAGGTGACCGCGAGGGACACCAGGACGAGCGTCCGCCTCATGCGCGCGGCGGGGCGAGCCGGACGCCGACGCCGCGGACGGTGTGCAGGTAGCGGGGCGCGGCGGCGGTCTCGCCGAGCTTGCGGCGCAGCCACGACAGGTGCACGTCGATGGTCTGGTCGTCCCCGTACGCCTGCCGCCACACCTCGGCGAGCAGCTCGCGGCGGGCGACGACGCGGCCCGGCCGGGCGGCGAGGTAGGCGAGCAGGTCGAACTCGCGGCGCGTCAGCCCGAGGGCGGCGCCGTCCAGGCTGGCCTCGCGGCGGTCGAGGTCGATGTGCAGGCCGCCGACGGTCAGCTCGGCGGCGGGCCCGGACCGCGCCGCCCGGCGCAGCACGGCGGCGAGCCGGGCGTTGAGGTGCTCGGCGGAGAACGGCTTGACGAGGTAGTCGTCGGCGCCCGCGTTCAGCAGCCGGACGATCTCGGGTTCGTCGTCGCGGGCGGTCGCGACGACGACGGGGACGTCGGAGACGCCGCGGAGCATCTTCAGCACCTCGGCGCCGTCGAGGTCGGGCAGCCCGAGATCGAGGATGACGACGTCGGGCGGCTCCCGGGTGACCTCGCGGAGGGCGTCCATCGCGGTCCCGGCGCTGCGCACGGCGTGGGAGCGGGCACCGAGCTCGCGCATCAGGGCGGAACGGACGTCCGGGTCGTCCTCGACCACCAGCACACTTGCCATGGCGGCACCGTATGCCACGATGTGCCGACGCGTCGCGCGATGTCGGATGTCGCCCCGTCGGCGGCGACCGCGCTCGCGGGGGACGCCGTCGTGGCGCGGCACCGCGGCCCGGCCGACCCGCGCGGCGGGCGGCGCGGGGTCGTCCGGGTGCCTCGTGCGCGCCGCCCGGGTACCCGGCCTCGAAGGCGCGCCGGAACAGCCGTACAGCTAGACCGCCCCGGCCGGGTGACGCCTCCTCGGAAAGTTCCGGTGATCTCTCCCCTCGACGCCGCCCGGACGGGGTCCCTCGATCGACCGGTTCAGACGCCTCCGCCCGGCCCCGACCACACGGAGGCGCCGGACGCCGCGGTCGTCTCGGAGACGGCGTCGAACCGGCGGATCGTCCGGTCCCGGGCGTACGACGGCCAACCTGGGTCGCCGGACCGGGCGAACGCCGACCACGCCGCACGCATCTCCCCGGCGGGCGCGGCGGGCGGTTCCGCGGGGCCGAGCAGGCCCCGGGGCCCGACCAGTTCCGGGAGGTCGAGACGGCCGAACACGAACGGGACCTCCACCGCGTGCGCCGCGCCGAGGAGTCCGCCGACCGCGGGCGACCGCCACGCGAACTCGTACACGTGCGCGTTCCCGTGCGCCTCGGCCAGCGCCCGGCTGCCCGTACCGAACAGCGCGTCGCCCAGGATCGCCGAACGCAGCTCGCCGTCCCCCGCGTCCGGCCGGCGGGAACGGTACGCCGCGACGAGCGCGTCCGGGTCGGCGTGCACGGCGGCCGCCGTTTCGCGGACGTCCCGCGCGGTGGAGGACGTCAGGTTCCCCTGTGGCGCGAGATACAGGTTGCCCTCCTCGGCGTTGGTGCCGATGAGCAGGTCGACGTCCGCGAGCGGGCTCCGGGCGGGCTGCCGGTCCAGGACGAGACCGAACGGGCTCAGCCCGACCAGCGGGTCGAACCGGTCCGCCGTCCGCAGGTCGAGCCCGCCCAGTTCGGGGACGACCTCGACGAACCGGTCGTCGGGGACGCCGGCGAACGCCGCCGCCGTCGGCGCGACGCCGAGCGCCGCCGCGGCCGCCCGCGTCACCCTGGCGGCCTGCTCGGGGGCGAACGCGCCGAGGCCGCTGCCGCTCTGCACGATCGCCCGCCGCACGAGGCCGTCCGCCTCCCGCGCGGCGAGGACCCCGCCGACGATCGTGGCGCCCGCCGACTGGCCGAACAGGGTGACGCGGGCGGGGTCGCCGCCGAACGCCCCGATGTTGCGCCGCACCCAGCGGAGCGCGGCGACGACGTCCAGCAGCCCGCGGTTGCGGGGCGCGCCCGGCAGGTCGAGGAATCCGGCGACGCCGAGCCGGTAGCCGAGCGTCACCAGGACGACGCCGTCGCGGGCGAACGCGGCGCCGTCGTACAGCGGGGCGCGCGGCGAGCCCGCGACGAACCCGCCGCCGTGCACGAACACCATGACCGGCAGGTGCTCTGCGCCGTGCGGCGTCCAGACGTTCACGGTGAGGTGCTCGTCGCCCCGGATCCACCCGGGCCCGAAGTACGGCGCCATGTCGAGCGCGCCGAACGCGTCCCGGCGCGGTTGCGGCGCGGTCGCTCCGAAGGCCCGGGCATCGCGCACGCTCGTCCACGGCTCGGGCGGGCGGGGCGCGGCGAACCGTTCCGCGCCCCGCGGCGGCGCGGCGTACGGGATGCCGAGGAAGCGCCGGACATCGCCGTCGGCGCCGCCGCGGACGTCGCCCTCGGTGGTGGTCACGATCAGATCGGACATTGTGCTCCTCCTGCTTCAGATGCGGGCGAACGGGCCCCATGCCTTGATCGCGAACCCGTCGCCGTCCCGCGCGACCTCGGCGGCGCCGTGCCCGCCCAGGTGGGCCGGCAGGACGAGCGCGCCGGTCTCGTGCGCCCGGCCGAACAGCCGCCGGCGCGTGGCCCGCGCCTCGGCCGGGTCCTCGCAGAAGCAGCTGTTGGCGTCGGGCTCGACGAACTGCAGCGGCGTGTGCAGCAGGTCGCCCACGAACAGCGCCCGGTCGCCGCCGGACTCCAGCGCCAGCACCGAGGATCCCGGCGTGTGCCCCGGCGCGAGTTCGAGCCGCAGGTTCCCGTCGATGACGTGGGCGTCGTCCCACAGCAGCGCCAGCCCCGCCTCGTGCACCGGCGCCACGCTGTCCTCGAAGACGTTCTGGTTGCCGCGCCCCAGCCTCGAAGCGTGCCCGTTCGCCGGGTTCCAGAAGTCGAAGTCGCGCCGCGGCATCAGGTAGGCGGCGTTGGGGAACGTCGGCACCCACGCACGCCCGTCGAGCCGGGTGTTCCAGCCGACGTGGTCGACGTGCAGGTGCGTGTTGACGACCAGGTCGACGTCCTCCGGCCGCACCCCCGCCCGCGCCAGCTCGCCCAGGAAGTCGGTGTCGCGGCGGCTCCACACCGGCGCGTACGGACGGTCCTTGTGGTTGCCGACGCCGGTGTCGACGAGGATCGTCCGGCCCTCGCTGCGCAGCACCCAGGTCTGGATCGCGGAGACGCACACGTTCGAGGCGGGGTCGACGAAGTCCGGTTCCAGCCAGGACCCGTGCTCCCGCCACGCCCGCTCCGGCGCCTCGGGAAAGAAGACGTCCGGGGACATCTCGACCGATCCGTAGTACTCCACGACCCGGGTGACGGAGACGTCACCGAGCATGATCTCCTGCATGGCAGATCCCGTTCCGTTCGATGGGGTTGGCCCCACCCTGACCGGCGGTCCGCGGCCGCCACCAGCCCGCGTCGTGACTGTGCACGGCAGGGTCAGGCCCGCTCCCGCGGGCACGGGCATAATCGGCGTCATGGCGCTCTCCGCACAGCTCAGCGAGTTCCTGCAGGCGCGACGGGCACGGCTGCGTCCCGAGGACGTGGGCGTGGTGCCGCTGCCGGGCCGCCGCCGCGTCGCGGGCCTGCGGCGGGAGGAACTCGCCCAGGTGGCGGGCGTCAGCGTCTCGTACTACACGCGCCTCGAACAGGGCCAGTCGGTCAACGCGTCCGAAGGCGTCCTCGACGCGCTCGCCACGGCCCTGCGGCTGGACGAGCACGAGCGCGGGCACCTGCACGAACTCGCGTCCCGGCGCCCCCGCCCCCGCGAGGAGCCGCCCGCCGAGCACGCCGACGCCCTCACCCGCGACCTGCTGCGCTCCGTCGGGAACGCACCGGCGCTCGTCCTCGGCCGCCGCACCGACGTGCTCGCCTGGAACCCGCTCGCGCACGCCCTGCTCGCGGGACACGTCGACCGCACCGCCCCCGGCCGTCCCGCCGACCGGCCGAATCTCGCCCGCATGCTGTTCCTCGACCCGCACACCCGCGAGCTGTACGCGGACCGGGCGCGCAAGACCCGCGCCGTCGTCGGCAACCTGCGCCGGGTCGCGGGCCGCCATCCCGAGGACGCGCTCCTGGCCTCGCTGGTCGGCGAGCTGTCGATGAAGTCGTCCGAGTTCGCCGCGCTGTGGAGCGACCACCGGGTCAGGCCTTGCGAGGCGGACGCCTACCTGCTGCGGCATCCGCTCGTCGGCGAGCTCACGGTCACCCAGCAGAACCTCGCCATCGCCCGCTCCCCCGACCAGTCCCTCACCGTGGTCACCACCGAGGAGGGCTCCAGTTCGGCGGACACGTTGGAACTGCTCCGCACGTACATCGCCTGACGCTCGGACCGCTCACCCCGGCCGCGAGATCTAGACGGACTCGTCCACCAGGTGGGCGTTCCAGACCTCGGCCGCTTTCTCGTGGGAGTCGACGCCGGAGAAGAAGGCGTCGGCCAGGCCGGCGAAGTCCGGATCGTCGACGCCGTCGGCCTCGAGGAACTTGGGCCTGTACACGGCGAACCCCTCGGGAGTCGGCTGCGGCCGGTAGGGGACGGCCATCTTCAGCGTCCGCCGGGACGGGCCGTACTCGACGGCCTCGACGATCAACGCGTCGACGCGGGACGTGTCGAGGTGGAGGTAGGCGTCGATCACGAGGACGGCGCGGACCCAGTCGTCATGACCGGCGAGCAGCTCCTCCTGACCGGCCCTCGCACCGTCCGCGACGTCGTCGTGCATCAGGCGGTTCATGCCCCGCTCACCGGTCGGATGCTCATAGCCGAGCATCGGGATCAGCACCTCGCCGTCCGAGACGCTCCAGACGCCGTGGGCGGCGAAGAACCCGGCCATTGCGGCCATCTCGTGCATGATCCGGCATCGTAACGGCCCCACCCGACAAGGACGACCGCAAAGGACGACCGCAAAGGACGACCGGCGGCGTCCTGCCGGGCGGGCGGGTGCGGGTCAGGAGGCGGCGGGGGCGCTCTGGGGGGCGATGAACATCGCGGACGCCTCGACGGTCACGCGGCCGTCCGGGCCGCTGATGGTGCCGTCGGCGTAGATCTTGCGGCCCTCGACCCGGCTCGCCTTGGCCTCGACCGTGAGGGGGACGCCGAGCGGGGTGGGGCGGCGGTAGCGGGTCTCCAGGGTGGCGGTCATGCCCGGGGTGCCGGTCGCGGCGGCGGCCATGCCGAGCGCCTGGTCCATGATCATCGCGGAGACGCCGCCGTGGACGAACGTCGGCGGGCCCTCGTAGACGGCGGGCAGCGTGAACTCCGCGCGGACGATGCCGTCCTCGGAGACCTCGATGTCCACGGGCGGGGCGAGCGGGTTCAGGCGGCCGGTGACCGGATTGGCGATCTGCCGGTCGAGGCCGCTCTCGCCGACCGTCCCGAACGGCGGGTGCGCGCGGCGCGCCGCCTTCAGGCGCTCGGTGAGCGCCGCGATCTCGGCGGCGACGGAGGCCGCCTCGGCGGGCTCGACCTTGGTGAGCGTCATGGCCTCGGCCAGCTCCCGGACCCGGGCGGCGAGCGCGGCGAGTTCCGCCTCGTCGTCGCCGGACAGGACGTCGCGGTCCACGAACACCTCTCTCATTCAGCCTCCCTCAGCCGAACGAGATTCTAAGTTGCCGGGCGAAATGCCTTGTACGCCGGGGCCTCGGTTCGGTCGACGACATCCGGCACCCTGCGAATACGTCCGGAAAGCCCGAGATCGTCGTCGTTACGGGATAGATTCCTGCGCATGACGGATCAGCCGCCCGGAGACCGGCCCGACTTCGCACCACCCGACGACTGGTCCGGCGGGCAGCAGTACGGCGGGCGGCAGTACGGGCAGCAGCAGGGGCATCCCGGCGGCGCGAACTGGCAGTACGGCCCCCCGCCGGGCGGCCCCCCACCGGGCGGCCCCCCGCCTCACGGGTACCAGCAGTACGGGTACCCCGGTGGCGGGCCGAACTGGGGTCACGGGTCACCGGGCGGGCCGGCGGGCGCATACCCCGGCGGGCCGCACGGCGGGCATCCCGGCGGCAACGACGACACGATGTGGGCGCTGTTCTGCTACGTCGGCTCGCTGGTCGTCGGGTTCGTCGCGCCGCTCGTCATCTACTTCGTGAAGCGGCGCGAGTCGGCGTTCGTCCGCTACCACGCGGCGCAGGCGCTGAACTACGCGATCACGCTGTTGATCCATATCGTCGCGTTCCTGCTGGTCACCGTGGTCCCCATGATCATCACAGAGAACCCCGTGTGGCTGATCCCGCTCGTGTTCATGTACCTCGAGGCGTTGATCAGCCCGTTCGTCGTGCTGATCATCGGCGCGGTGAAGTCGAACAGGGGCGAGTACTTCCGGATCCCGGTGGTCTTCTGCTTCCGGATGATCCGCTGACCCCGGCCCGTCCGGCTCACAGGCGGCACGTTCACAGGTAGGACGACGCGTACTCGTCGAGGCGCGGGAGCACCGTGTCGCGACCCCCGGCGGGTACGCGCAGCACGACCTCCTCGATGCCGAGCGAGGCGTAGTGGTCGAGCTTCGCGGCGGACGGCAGCGTCCCGAACGGGACCACGGGGACCATCGGGCGCCCGGCGTCCGCGCAGGCCCGCCGGAGCCGGGGCAGCGCCTCGCGGACGCCCGCGCCGCCGATCGGCAGCCAGCCGTCCCCGTACTCGGCGACGTGCGCGAACAGCGTGGGCCCCGGGGCGCCGCCGAGCAGCACGGGCACCCGTCCGCGGGGTTTGGGCCACGACCAGCTCGGCTCGAACGAGACGAACTCCCCCGTGAACGACGCCTCGTCGCGCGTCCACAGCTCGCGCATGGCCAGGACGTGCTCGCGCGCCATCGCCCGGCGCCGCTTCCAGGGCACGCCGTGGTCGGCGCCCTCCTCGGCGTTCCAGCCGTAGCCGACGCCGAGCGCGACGCGGCCGCCCGCGAGCCGGTCCAGGGTGGCGACGGCCTTCGCGGTGACGATCGGGTCCCGCTGGGCCGGGAGCAGGATGCCGGTGCCGAGCGTGATCCGGTCGGTGACGACGGCCGCGGCGGCGAGCGCCACGAGCGGGTCGAGCGTCCGCCCGTACTCGCCGGGGAGCGTGTCGTCGCCGGTGGGCGGCGGCGTCGCCCGCGAGACCGGGATGTGGGTGTGCTCCGGCAGGTACAGCGACGCGAAGCCCCGGGCCTCCGCCTCCCGCGCCAGCTCGTGCGGCGCCATGGTCAGATCCGTGGCGAACATCGTGACGCCCAGCCGCATCCCCCGGCTCCCTTCTCTCGCCCGCCCGCCGCACCCACCCTAATCAAGCGGTTGCTCGGTCCCTCGGGCGGGCTCAGAAGGCGCAGACGGCGGCGGTGGCGTCGTCGTGGGGCTTGCCGCGCGGCCAGCGGACGGCGCCCGGGTCGGTGCGCTCGACCTCGCGGGTGCGCTCGACGAGGGCGGCCGGGCCGGACTCGACGGCGAGCCGGGCGAGGCCCGCCCGGTCGGTGACGCCGAACCGGTCGGCGAGGCGGGTGGCGCCGTCGGTGAGCAGCAGCGCGTGCCGCACGTCGCGCAGCGGGACCGTCCCGGTGATCGCGTTCTCGGCCCCGGCCGGGTCGGACCCGGCCCAGCACCGGCCGCCGGTGATCTCGCGCAGCCCGTCGCGGCAGTCCAGCAGCAGGGTCGAGTCGGCCAGCACCAGGTAGTCGAGCACGTCGCCGCGCACCCGCACGGCCACCACGGTCGCGGCGGGCGTCGTCGGGACGGTCAGATCGCACGTGGCGCGGTGCGCGGCGGCCACGTCGGCGATCGCCCCGGCGAGCCGGCCCACCAGCGGGCGGCCGGCGCGGACGTGCGCGCCCTCGGGCGGGCCGACCGGCGGGCCGGCCGGCGGGCCGGACCCGTCCAGCATCCGGGCCAGCAGGCGGGTGCCGAGGGACCGCGAGTACCAGGCCGTGCCGTGCACGCAGCCGAGGTCGGTGCCGAGCGCGAGGCCGCAGCCGTCCAGGACGACCGCCGCGCCGGGCGCCGCCGCCACGAAGTCCTCGTTGCCCCGCCGCGGATCGCCCTCGTCCGTCGCCCACGTGACCCGCATCGCGCTCCCCTCGCCGGTTCCGTCGTCCACTATCGCCCACCGGCGGCTCCGGACGCGCGGCCGGATCCGGCACCCCCGCGCGCCGCTTACGCTGATCTTGAACCGACGAGAGGAGACGCCCGTGCCGAACGCCGACGCCGCCGTCCGTCCCGCGACGCGAGAGGACGTGCCCGCGGCCGTGCGAACGCTCTCGCGGGCCTTCGCCGACTACGCCTTCACCCGGCACGTGATCGCCGCCGACCGCCACGAGGAGCGGGTGCGGGAGTTCCAGGACCTGCTGCTCCGCCGGGTCGGGATGGAGTACGGGCGGGTGTGGGTGTCGGACGACGTGCGGGCCGTGGCCGTGTGGACGACCCCCGACGCCGACCCGGCGCCGGCGTTCGCCGAACTCGGACCCCGGATGGCCGAGCTCGCCGGGGACCGCGCGGAGGCGTACGCGGCCGCCGAGGCCGCCGTCGGGCCGTTCCGCCCGGCCGAGCCCGTGTGGTTCCTCGCCACCGTCGGCGTCGACCCGGACGCGCAGGGGCGGGGCCTCGGCGCGGCGGTCGTGCGCCCGGGCGTCGAGGCGGCCGAGCGCGCGGGCCACCCGGCGTTCCTGGAGACCTCCAGCGAGCGCAACGTGAAGTTCTACGAGCGGCTCGGCTTCACGACGACCGCGAAGGTGGATCTTCCGGACGGCGGCCCCCGCACCTGGTGCATGCGGCGCGGCTGACGGTCACGGGGTCACGCGCGCGACGGCCCGCACGGGGGCGCCGTCCGCCCCGGCCAGCCGGATCGGGAACAGGGTCGCCTCGATCGCGCGGCCCGGCGCGTCCGCGAGCGCGTCGAGGTTCGTGAGGTTCTCGGCGATGACGGCCCCGGCGCCGCACAGCACCCGGTGGGCCGCGAGGGTGAAGTCGTCCGAGCCGAGGGCGGGCGTGGGGTCCACGCTGAGCGCGTCGATCCCGACGGTGCGGACGCCCGCCGCGACGATCGCCTCGGCCGTCTCGGGCGCGAGGTAGGGGTGGTCGAGGTAGCGCTCGGTGCCCCAGTGCCGCGACCACCCGGTGGCGACGAGCAGGACGGCGCCCGGCCCGAGACCGGACGGGAGCGCGCCGGGCGCGATCGGGGCGCGCGCGGGCAGGCCCCGGACGTCCATGAGCGCGGCTGGCCCGGTGAAGCGGGTGAGCGGCAGCTCGTCGAGGCGGGGCAGGGAGTCGTCGATGTGGAACGGCGCGTCCACGTGCGTGCCGGACTGCGACCCCATGTGCAGGCGCAGGACGTTCACGCCCTCCTCGGCGACCGTGAGCGCGGGCACGGCCTCCACCTCGGGGTCTCCCGGATAGACCTGCATGCCGGTCGTGATCGGCACCGACAGGTCCACCAGCCGCATATCCATGCGGGCGATTATCCCGCGACCCGGTAGCGTTACGGCGTGTTGCCTCATGTGACAGCCATCCGATACGTGACGCCGCTGCGCGAGGGCGGGTCGCTCCCGGGCGTCGTCGAGGCCGACGACCTCGGCACGTACGTCATGAAGTTCCACGGCGCCGGGCAGGGCCGCAAGGCGCTCATCGCCGAGGTGATCGCCGGTGAGCTCGCGCGCCGGCTCGGCTTCCGGGTACCCGACCAGGTGCTCATCGACCTCGATCCGGTGATCGGCCGGCACGAGCCCGACCCCGACGTGCAGGACCTGCTGAAGGCCAGCGCCGGCCGCAACCTCGGCATCGACTTCCTGCCGGGTTCGCTGGGCTACGACCCGCTGGGCTGGACGCCCGACCCCGGCTTCGCGTCGCGGGTGCTGTGGTTCGACGCCTACATCGGCAACGTCGACCGGAGCTGGCGCAACCCGAACATGCTGGTGTGGCACGGCGACGTGTGGCTGATCGACCACGGCGCGAGCCTGATCTTCCACCACGCGTGGGCGAACGCGGCGCGGCTGTTCTCCGGCCCGTACGACGTCGACGACCACGTCCTGACCCGGTACGCGACGCGGCTGGAGGCGGCGGAGGCCGAGCTGGCGCCGCGCATCACCGAGGGGCTGCTGCGCGAGGTGACCTCGCTGGTGCCGGACGAGTGGCTGGAGCGCGAGCCCGGGTTCGCGGGTCCGCAGGCCGTCCGGGACGCCTACGTGGACGTGCTGCTGCCGCGCGCCGGCAAGCCCCGCGAGTGGCTGCCGGACCTGGAGGCGGCCGGCCGCCGCCCGGACGCCGGGACGCGGCGCGGCCAGAACCGCCCGGACTGGCTCGGGGGTCCGGCATGAGCGGCGTGACCAACATCCGGCGGGCGGGCGAGCCGACCGTGTTCGAGTACGCGGCGCTGCGGGTGATCCCGCGGGTGGAGCGGGGCGAGGCGATGAACGTCGGCGTGGTCGTGTACTGCCGCGCCCGCGACTACCTGGGGTGCCGCACCCATCTGGACGAGCCGCGCCTGCACGCGCTCGACGCGTCCCTCGACCTGGACGGCGTCCGCGCGGCGCTCGCGGGCGTCGACGCGGTGTGCTGCGGCGGCGAGCGGGCGGGCCAGGCGGCCGGCGAGGCGCCGGGCGCCCGGTTCCGCTGGCTGACGGCGCCGCGCAGCACGATCGTCCAGCCGGGGCCGGTGCACGCGGGCCTCACCGGGGACCCCGCCGCCGAACTCGACCGCCTCCTGCGGCTGCTGGTGCTGTAGGGCGTCAGTCCCATTCCCAGCGGATGCCGTGGTATCCGGCGGCCATGCCGAACTCGATGTAGTGGACGCTGTGGTAGCTCGACATCCGCAGGTCGGCCGAGTCCTTGAGGGCGGTGTGGCCGTCGGGCCGCCACGTCCGGTAGCACCGGGCGGGCAGCGTCGCCGGATGGAACCGCACCTCGATGAGGTACTCGTGCTGGGGGGTGCGGAAGCCGCGGCCCTCCTCGGTCACCGGCGGGCCGGTCTCGTCGAACGCGAACCCGTACTCCAGCAGGTACGTCTCGCCGCGGCCGAGGGCCCGGTCGAACAGCAGCTCCGCGGCGATGAGGCCGCTCGACTCGTCCATCCGGACGCGCCCGAAGCGGCAGCCGCGGGCCGTCCGGGAGGACGGGAGGATGCCGTGCGGGTGGTGGTAGACGGCGATCCAGCGGTCCACGCCGCGCTGCTGGGCCTGGAACACCGCGCGGGTGCGGACCTCGCGCAGTTCCCGGCGGCGCCCGATGATGTGCTGGTCGTGCAGGCTGAGGCCGGTGAGCTGCCGTTCGCCGCGGTCGCCGATCTCGTCGAGCAGGTCGCGGACGCCGGGTTCGGGGCAGAGCTCCTCGACGGACTGCCAGGGCCCGGCGGAGCGGTCGGCGGACGGGCGCAGCAGCGTCAGCAGGGAATGGCGCGGCAGCTCGAGGATGGCCTCGAGGCCGCGGACGGCGCGCAGCGAGTCGGCGCGCTCGGGGCGGGTGCGGCCGCGCTGCCAGTAGCTCAGGGTGGAGAGGCTGACGGCGATGCCCTGTTCCTCCAGGCGGCGGCGCAGCGACTCCAGGCTCAGGCCGCGCGCCTGGATGGCGGCCTGCAGGGCGACGTTGAAGGGACCGTACTGCAGGACCTGGAGAAGGTCGTCCTCGGCGACACTCTGCACTGCTAGGACTCCGGATCTGGTCCGGCCGGCCCCCGCGAAACGGCCTTGACTCGTGGACTTTCCGCTTCCGCGCTCACTGTAAGGCGCCTCGCTCCCCGAGTCGACCGGCAAAGGTTCACAACGGCGCCGCGTTTCCCACCGCACGATCAGTGCCACTCCCATTCCAGGCCGACGATACCGCGACGCACGTTCGCGACCGCGAGGTTGGCGCTGCCGGACGTCCCGACCCACAGCTCGCCGAGACGGTTGCGGGGCCCGTCGGCGGTCTCGGCGGTGAAGCCGTAGCAGCGGGCCGGCAGCCGCTCGCCGTCGAACTGGACGACCGCGACGTAGTGCTGCACGGGCTGCGGGAAGCGGCGGTCGTAGAGACCGGGCGCGCCCGCCCCCTCGGGGACGGTGACGGGACCGAGGTCGTACTCGACGACGGCGGTGTCCCCGGCGGCCAGCACCCGGTCGAAGACGAGCTCGAACGCGACCAGGCCGCCTCCGGCGCGGATCCGTCCCGGGCGGCAGTAGCGCGCGGCCGCGAGACCGGACGCGGCGCAGTCCCCGGGATCGCCGGGACCGCCGGGACTCCCGGGGTCGGCGAGGCCCGTGCGGTGGACGCACACGACGCGGTCGATGTCGTCTCCGGCGGCGCGCAGCACGGCCCGCACCGACAGCGTCCAGGTGAGGCCCGCCTCGTCCAGCCGGTAGACGTCGTGGACGCTGAGCCGTTCGAGGCGGTGGTCGCCGGACCGGTCGAGCTGCCCGACGAGCCGGGCGTACCCGCCGGGGTCGGGCCACAGGCCGCTCGCGGACGCGGGCGCCCCGGCGGACGCGCCGGCGGCGAGGCGCC
>NZ_JBHTJA010000065.1:0-39490 GCF_042675525.1 Actinomadura sediminis | reverse complement strand
CCGCGTGGCGCCGTCCGGTTGCGTGACGACGTAGAACGCCACGAAGGCCGCCGCTGTCCGGACGGCGTCCCGGACGGTGGCGCCGCCGAGCGGGCCGGGACGCTCGAACGTGCGGGCGACGCCGCGGCGGGCGCGCTCGCGGGCGCCGCCGGTGAGGTCGGCGTCGCCGAGCCGGACGGTGCCCTCGCTGGGGCGGCGCAGCCCGGTGATGACGTCGCACAGGGTGGTCTTGCCGGCGCCGTCCGGCCCGATGAGGCCGGTCACCGCGCCCGCGGGCGCGGCCAGCGCGGCCCGGTCCACGGCGGTGAGCGCGCCGAACCGTACGGTCACGCCCGACACGAGCAGCCCGCCGGTGGTCGCGGGCGAGGCGGTGAAGGGCGAGGCGGTGGGGGGCATCCGCACCTCCCGGCAGGGCAAGAGGACGTCGTGACCCGGATCGTGTGATCTAGATCACCGGGGTCTCACCCTACTGAGGAGGCGGCGCGGCGGCAACGCCGCCGGAATCGGCGATCTCGCCGAGCCGCTCGCGGCGCCACTCCCTCACCCCCGCGACGAACGCCTCCACGTCGGCGGCCTTCCCCGAGGCCATCTGGTCGAACCAGTCCGGGACGTACCGTTCGAAGCGGCCGTCGCCGATCAGCCCGAGGACGGCGGCCGCCACGTCGCGCGGCGGGAGCCCCTCCGACAGGTCGCTCAGCGGTTCCTCGTCGCCGGGCCGCGCGTCGAACAGTTCCGTCCCGGTGATCAGCGCCGGCTGCACCACGTGCACCTGCACGCCCGTGCCGTCCAGATCGACGGCCATGCTCTCCCAGAACGCGGTCAGCGCGGCCTTCGACGCGGCGTAGGCGGCCTCGTGCGGCGGGCCGAGCCGGGCCGCGACCGACCCGACCGCCACCAGGTGCCCGCGCCCCCGCGCGACCATGCCGGGCAGCACCGCGAGGGTGAGCCGCACGGCCGCCAGGTAGTTCAGCCGCAGCACCTCCTCGGCGTCGGCGGGCGTCAGGTCCAGGACGTGCCGCCGCTTCGGCATCCCCGCGTTGTTGACCAGCACGTCGACGCCGCCGAACTCCGCCTCGGCGGCCGCGGCCAGCGTCGCCGCGGCGTCCGGGTCGGCCAGGTCCGCCGGCCACATCGCCGAACCGGGCGCGTGCTCCCGGCACCGGGCCAGCACGTCCGCCAGCCGGTCCGCGCGCCGCGCCGTCAGCCCCACCCGGGCGCCGGCGGCGGCGAGCGCCTCCGCGACCGCCGCGCCGATCCCGGACGAGGCGCCCGTGACCAGCGCCGATCGTCCCGCCAAAGTCGCCATGCGGCGAACGTGGCACAGGGGCGGGCGGCCCGGCAAGGCGCATCGCCGGGCCGGACCGGACCCTTGCCCTCCCGCCCGCCGGGCCGACGCCCGCCCCTGGTTGACGCCCGTGCGCACGGGTTTCTAGGGTGGACCTGCCATACCGACCGGTTGGTATGTACCTGGCGCCGCCGCGCGGCCCGACAGCGCGCGGCGTCGCCCCACAACGCGCGGAGGTCCGCCCTGTGAGCACAGCACCGCCCGACGCCGACGAGCTGGACAGGAGGGTCGACGCCTTCCTCGCCGAGCACGACCCGGCGGCCACCGACCCGCCGGAGTTCCTCCGGGCCCGCTACGACGCCGGCCTGGCGTGGGTCCACTACCCGGAGGGGCACGGCGGCCTCGGCGCCCCCCGCGCCCTGCAGCCCGCCGTGGACCGGCGGTTCCGGGAGGCGGGCGCCCCCACCAACCAGCCCGAGCGCAACGGCATCGGCCTCGGCATGGCGGCCCCCACCATCCTGGCGTTCGGCACCGAGGAGCAGAAGCGCCGCTTCCTGCGCCCCCTCTGGACGGGCGAGGAGATCTGGTGCCAGCTGTTCAGCGAGCCCGGCGCCGGGTCCGACCTCGCCGCCCTCGGCACCCGCGCCGTCCGCGACGGCGACCACTGGATCGTCAACGGCCAGAAGGTCTGGACGTCCATGGCGCACGAGGCCCGCTGGGCGATCCTGGTGACCCGCACCGACCCGGACGTCCCCAAGCACCGCGGCATGACGTACTTCGTGTGCGACATGACCGCGCCCGGCGTCGAGGTCCGCCCGCTGCGGCAGATCACCGGCGAGGCCGAGTTCAACGAGGTCTTCCTCACCGACGTCCGCATCCCCGACGAGCACCGCCTCGGCGAGATCGGGGACGGCTGGCGCGTCTCCACGACCACCCTCATGAACGAGCGGGTCGCGATCGGCGGCGCCGCCGCGCCCCGCGAGGCCGGCATGATCGGCGTCGTCGCGAAGCTGTGGCGGGACCGTCCCGAGCTGCGCACCGCCGGGCTCCACGACGCCCTGCTGCGGCTGTGGGTGGAGACCGAGGCCGCCCGCCTCACCGGCGAGCGGCTCCGCCAGCAGCTCGCCGTCGGCAAGCCCGGCCCCGAGGGCTCGGCCGCCAAGCTCGCCTTCGCCGACATCAACCAGCGCACGTCCGGGCTCGAACTGGAACTGCTCGGCGCCGACGGCCTGCGCTACGACGACTGGACGATGCGCCGCCCGTCCGAGGTCGACTTCACCCGCCGCTCGCCCGGCTACCGCTACCTGCGCGCCAAGGGCAACTCCATCGAGGGCGGCACCTCGGAGATCCTGCGCAACATCATCGCCGAACGCGTCCTCGGCCTGCCCGGCGAGATCCGGGTCGACAAGGACGTGCCGTGGAAGGACCTGCCGAAGTGACCGACCTCCTGTACACCGAGATCGAGAGCGACCTGCGCGCGAGCGTCCGCGAGGTCCTCGAGGACAAGGCCCCCTGGACGGCCGTGCTCGCCGGCACCGAGAAGGACGAGCCCTGCGACGCCGCCCTGTGGACGGCCGTCGCCGCGCAGCTCGGTTGCGCCGGGCTGCCCGTCCCCGAGGACCTCGGCGGCGCGGGCGCGAGCTGGCGGGAGACCGCCGTGGTGATGGAGGAACTGGGCCGCGCCGCCGCGCCCGTCCCGTTCCTCACCAGCTCCGTCATGGCCACCGCGGCGCTGCTCGCGGCGGGCGAGCGGGACCTCCTCGGGCGGCTGGCCGCCGGTGAGGCGGTCGCCGTCCTCGCCGTTCCGTTCGCCACCGCGCCCGGCGCCGACCCGGCGGGCGACCCCGACGCCCCGGCCGTGTCCGGCGGCGCGCTCACCGGCGCGGTCGCGGGCGTCGCCGACGGCCTGGCCGCCGACGTGTTCCTCGTCCCGGCCGCCGGCGGGCTGTACGCGGTGGACGCCGCCGACGCCGTCCGCACCGCCGTGACGTCCCTGGACATGACCCGCCGGCTCGCCGACGTCGCGTTCACCGACGCCCCGGCCCGGCGGGTCGCCGAAGGGCCGGACGCCGTCCGCGCCGCGCTGCTGACCGGCGCCGCGCTGCTCGCCTCCGAGCAGCTCGGCATCGCCGAACGCTGCCTGGACGACACCGTCGCCTACGTCAAGACCCGCTACCAGTTCGGCCGCCAGATCGGCTCCTACCAGGCCCTCAAGCACCGCCTCGCGGACCTGTGGACGTCGATCACGCAGGCCCGCGCCGCCGCCCGCTACGCCGCGTCCTGCGCGGCCGCCGGGGACCCCGACCTCCCGGTCGCCGCCGCCGTCGCGCAGGCGCACTGCTCGGCCGTCGCGGTGAAGGCCGCCGAGGAATGCGTGCAGATGCACGGCGGCATCGGGTTCACCTGGGAGCACTCGGCGCACCTGTACCTGAAGCGGGCCAAGGCGGACTCGATCGCCCTCGGCTCGCCCGACCGGCACCGCGCCGCGCTCGCCGGTCTGGCCGACCTTCCGCCCGCCTGACGTCCGCCCGCCGGGCCCGCCCGGCACCGGGCCGGCCTGGTGTCGGGCCGCCTGGTGTCGGGCCGCCCGGTGTCGGGTCCGGCCGGCGTGCCGCCGGTGGGACCGGTCCGCCGGTCCTACCGGTCGAGCCCGAGGCGGCGGCCCAGCCGCCGGAACCGGGACTCGTCCGGGACCTGCTCGGGGCTCGTGTCCCCGGCCGCGAGCCGCTCGAGCAGCGAGTCGAACGCGGGCGGGCCGACGCACACCAGCGTCGCCCGCGAGCGGCGGGCGCAGTGCAGCCGCACCGACGGCCGCACCAGCCGCGACAGCGGGCCCCGGCGGCCGTGCCCGACGACGAGGATGTCGTCCTCGCCCGCGAGCCGCACCAGCGTCGCGCCGGGCTCGCCGACCAGTGCCAGCGCCGTCATGTCCACGCCCTCCGGCGGGCCGTCGCACACGTCCGACAGCAGCCGGGCGATGAGATCCGCGCCGGAGCCGCGCAGCGCGTCGGTGACGCCGCAGCCGAGCTGCCCGGCCGCCGAGACGTGCGGGGGGAGCGGCGCGGCGTGCGCCACCAGCAGGGGGAGCCGCCGCAGCCGCGCCTCGCCGATCGCCCAGGAGAGCGCACAGCGCGCGCCGGCGGAGTCGTCGACCCCCACCACGACACGGGGGCCGCCCTCCGGCCTCACGATCACGGTCCCTCCTGAAGCCTGCTGGGTGAGGTGGTTCACCTTACATTGAAGGAATACCCGTCTCCGCGGAAGTGTTTCGCATCGGTCCACCACCGGTTCTCGCCGACTCCGCCGTTCCCGGCGGCGGAGCGCGCCCCCTGGACCACCGGACGGCGGACCGGCAGACTTCCGCCATGGGCACACCCACGCCGGCGACTCCCGGCGCCTCCGGCGGGCACGGTTCCGGCGGCGCGGGCGGCACCGCCTGCGCCGTCGCGCACGGCGACGTCCGTCCCGAGACCGGCGACCGGACGCTCGTCGCCGTCTTCGCGACCCCGGTGGCCGAGCACCTGCTGCGGTACGGCGCCGACCTGGGATACCGCACCTTCCTCGTGGACCCCGACGACGGACGGGACGGCGCGGCCGCGCTCCCGCCGCTGGACGCCTCGGCCGACGTCGTCGTCACCGACCACCACCGCCCCGAGCTCGGGCGCGTGCTGGCCGCCGTGCTCACCCAGCCCGTCCGCTGGGTCGGCGTGATGGGCAACCCGCGCCACCCCGCCCCGCACATCCCGGCGCTCACCGAACTCGGCGTCCCCTACGACGACATCGCCCGGGTGCACCGGCCCATCGGCCTCAACATCGGGTCCCGGACGCCCGCCGAGATCGCGGTCGCGACCCTCGCCGGGCTGATCGCCGACCGCAACGGCCGTCCCGGCGGCTTCGAGTTCTGACGCGTTCCCCGGCGACGCCGCAGGTCACCGCATAGGATGGTGCGGCGCACGGGTTCTGTCGGTGGGCGGGGCTACGGTCGGGACGAACGGGCGGCCGCCGGCCCGCGCCGCCGCGAGGTACACCGCCCAGCGAAGGTGACGACCATGCCAGCCGACCGCACGCAAGAGAAGAACGCCGCCGCGACCGCGGCCGTCCGCGGCCCCGAGGACGACCGCGAGTTCCTCGACCAGGCCGATCCGTACCGGCGCGAGCTGCTCGCGCACTGCTACCGGATGCTCGGGTCCATCCACGACGCCGAGGACCTCGTGCAGGAGACCTACCTGCGCGCCTGGAAGTCCTACGAGCGCTTCGAGGGCCGTTCCTCGCTGCGGACGTGGCTGTACCGCATCGCCACGAACGCCTGCCTCACCGCGATCGACCAGCGCGGCAACCGGCCCATGCCGTCCGGGCTGGGCGCCCCGAGCGACGAGCCCGAACGGCCCGTCGTCGCGTCCCCCGAGGTGCCGTGGCTCGAGCCCGCGCCCGACGCCGTCGTCGTCGCGGACGCCGCCGACCCGGCCGCCATCGTCGCCGCCCGGGAGAGCACCCGGCTCGCGTTCGTGGCGGCGCTGCAGCACCTGCCCGCCAAGCAGCGGGTCGTGCTGATCCTGCGGGACGTGCTGAAGTGGCGGGCCGCCGAGGTCGCCGACCTGCTCGGCACCAGCACCGCCGCCGTCAACAGCGCGCTGCAGCGCGCCCGGGAACGGCTCGAGCAGGACGGCCCGGCCCGCGACGAGCTCGTCGAGCCCACCGACCCGTCCGTCCGGGACCTGCTCGACCGCTACGCCAAGGCGTTCGAGGACGCCGACATCACCGCGCTCCTCGACCTGTTCAAGCGGGACGCCGTCTGGGAGATGCCGCCGTTCCCCGAGTGGTTCGTCGGCGCCGACGTCATCGTGCGGCTCATCGTCGCCCAGTGCGCCGCCGAACCGGGGGAGCTGCGCATGGTCCCGGCCGCCGCGAACGGCCAGCCCGCGTTCGGCCTGTACCGGCGGGACGGGGAGGGCGTGCACCGGCCCTACCAGCTGCAGGTCCTCGCGATCACGGCGGGCGGGGTCGCGCAGGTCTCCGCGTTCTTCGACACGTCCCTGTTCCCGCTGTTCGGCCTTCCGCAAAGGGCCTGACCGCAGGGTTGTTCTTCCGCTGAGCGGAAAATGATGTTCACGCCCTCCGCCGCCGGCTGCCACTGTGGTGCCCGGCGGCCCCGGCGGCATGGCCGGGGCCGCGGGAGCGGAATGGGAGGCACATGGACAAGGTCGTGCCCTCGGCGGCGGACGCGGTCGCCGGCATCGATGACGGGGCTTCGCTGGCCGTCGGCGGATTCGGGCTGTGCGGGGTGCCCGCGGTCCTGATCTCCGCCCTGTACGACCGGGGCGCCGGGAACCTGACGGTCGTGTCGAACAACTGCGGGCTGGACGGCCGGGGCCTCGGGCAGCTCCTGGCGGCGGGGCGCATCGCGCGGGCGATGGGCTCCTACGTCGGGGAGAACAAGGAGTTCGCCCGCCAGTACCTCGCGGGCGAGATCGAGGTCGAGCTGATGCCGCAGGGCACGCTCGCCGAACGGCTCCGCGCGGGCGGCTCGGGCATCCCCGCGTTCTACACCCCCGCCGGTGTCGGCACGATGGTCGCCGCGGGCGGGATGCCGTGGCGGTACGCGCCGGACGGCACCGTCGCGATCGCGTCGCCGCCCAAGGAGGTCCGCGCGTTCGGCGGCCGCGAGTACGTGCTCGAAGAGAGCATCACCACCGACTTCGCGCTGGTGCGCGCCGCCGTCGGCGACCGGCACGGCAACCTGGTGTTCGACAAGGCCGCCCGGAACTTCAATCCGCTCGCCGCGATGGCCGGGCGGATCACGATCGCGGAGGTCGAGCGGCTCGTCGAACCGGGCGAGCTCGACCCCGACGCCGTCCACCTGCCCGGCGTGTTCGTCCAGCGGGTGCTGGAGCTGACGCCCGGGCAGGCGGCGGACAAGCCCATCGAGAAGCGGACGGTGCGCCCGGGCGCTCCGGCGGACGGGGAGGGCGCCTGATGGCCTGGTCCAGGAACGAGATCGCCGCCCGCGCGGCGGCCGAACTGCCCGACGGCGCGTACGTCAACCTCGGCATCGGCCTGCCCACGCTGATCCCCGGGTACGTGCCGGCGGGCCGCCACGTGACGCTGCACGCCGAGAACGGCGTCCTCGGCGTCGGCCCGTACCCCGCCGAGGACGAGGTCGACCCCGACCTCATCAACGCGGGAAAGGAGACGGTCACGGTGCTGCCGGGCGCGGCCTGCTTCGACTCCGCCCTGTCGTTCGGCATGATCCGCGGCGGCCACATCGACATCGCCGTGCTGGGCGCCATGCAGGTCTCCGCCCGCGGCGACCTCGCCAACTGGTCCGTCCCCGGTAAAATGATCAAGGGCATGGGCGGTGCCATGGACCTCGTGCACGGCGCCCGCAAGGTGATCGTCGTGATGAGCCACACCACCCGCGACGGCGACCCCAAGATCGTCGAGGAGTGCGCGCTGCCGCTGACCGGCGCGGCCTGCGTCGACCGGATCATCACCGACCTCGGCGTCGTCGACGTCGTCCCGGACGGCCTGGCGCTCGTCGAGACGGCGCCCGGCGTCACCGCCGACGAGATCCGCGCCGCGACCGGGGCGCGGCTCCTCGACCCCGCCGCAGCAGAAGGGACCCCGGCATGACCCACCCCCCGTACCTCTACCCCGGGTACAAGAGCACCGCCCTGCGCGCCCCCGGGCACGAGCTGGTGATGCCCAAGCTCGGACCGGACAGCGTCGAGCTGACCTCGCCCGTCTTCGGGCACCAGGAACTCGGCCGCCTCGACTGGGACCTCACCCGGCAGCACTCGGGCGAGCCGCTCGGCGAGCGCATCATCGTCACCGGCCGGCTCCTGGACACCGCCGGACGCCCGATCCGCGGCGCCCTCGTCGAGATCTGGCAGGCCAACGCGGCCGGACGGTACCTGCACGCCGGGGACCAGCACCCCGCGCCGCTCGACCCCAACTTCACCGGGGCGGGCCGCTGCCTCACCGACGCCGACGGCCGCTACCGGTTCGTCACGATCAAGCCGGGTGCCTACCCGTGGCGCAACCACCACAACGCGTGGCGGCCCGCCCACATCCACTTCTCGGTGTTCGGCACGGCGTTCACCCAGCGCCTGGTCACCCAGATGTACTTCCCGGGCGACCCGCTGTTCCCCTTCGACCCGATCTTCCAGTCGATCCCCGACCAGCGGGACCGGGAGAACCTGATCTCCCGTTTCGACATGGACACCACCGAGCCGGAGTGGGCATTGGGGTACCAGTGGGACATCGTGCTCGGCGACACCCCGATGGAGGCATGATGACCGAGTCCACTCCGCTCCGCCCGTCCCCGGTCACGCCCTCCCAGACGGTCGGGCCGTTCTTCGGGTACGCGCTGCCCTACGAGGAGGGCCCCCGGGTCGTCCCCGACTGGCGGCCGGACGCGATCCGGGTCCGCGGCACCGTGTACGACGGCGCGGGCGAGCCGATCCCGGACGCGCTCGTCGAGATCTGGCAGGCCGACGAGAACGGCGAGATCCCGAGCCGGCCCGGCGGCCGGGTCCGCGACGGCCACGGCTTCTCCGGGTTCGGGCGATGCGCCACCGACCCGGCCGGCGGCTACTGGTTCAGCACCGTCAAGCCCGGCGCCGTCGGCGGCGACGCGCCCTACATCGCCGTGCTGGTGTTCGCCCGGGGCCTGCTCAAGCCGGTGTTCACCCGCCTGTACTTCCCCGAGGACGAGGCCGCGCACGCGTCCGACCCGCTGCTCGGCGACGTCCCGGCCGAGCGCCGCGGCACGCTGATCGCCGAGCGGACGGCCGAACGCGAGTACCGGTTCGACGTCCGCATGCAGGGCGACGGGGAGACGGTCTTCCTTGCCTTCTGACGCACCGCCGGACCCGGGGGCGGCGGCCGACGCGGTGCCGCCCGACTCGGTGCCGCTCGACTCGGTGCCGCTCGACGCGGTGCCGCTCGACGCGGTGCCGCTCGACTCGGGGCTGCTGTCCCCGGTCCGCGCCGCCACCAGGACCGAGGCCGCCACCGGCGACCCCGCCTACCTCGCGGCCCTGCTGGACGCCGAGGCCGCCCTCGCCCGCGCGCAGGCGCGGCTCGGGATCGTCCCCGCGGACGCCGCCGCGACGATCGCCGCGGCCGCCGACCCGGCCCGGTTCGACCTCGCCGGCATCGCCCGCCGCGCCCGCGGCGCGGGCAACCCGGTCGTCCCGCTCGTCGCCGACCTGCGCGTCCTCGCGGGCGCCGCGGGCGAGCACGTCCACCGGGGCGCCACCAGCCAGGACATCGTCGACACCGGCGCGATGCTCGTCGCGTCCCGCGCCCGCCGCGTCATCTTGGCGGCGCTCGACGACGCCCTCGCCGCCCTGGCGGACCTCGCCGGACGCCACCGCGACACCCCGATGGCCGCCCGCACGCTCGGCCGGCACGCGCTGCCCACCACGTTCGGCGCGAAGGCCGCGAACTGGCTGCTGGGCTGCCTGGAGGCCCGCGACCGGCTGGCCGCGGCGGCGCTGCCCGTCCAGCTCGGCGGCGCCGCCGGGACGCTCGACGCGTTCGGCGACCGCGCGGACGCGCTCGTGACCGCGTTCGCCGCCGAGACCGGCCTCGACCGGCCGGTCCTGCCCTGGCACACCCGCCGCACCCCGGTCGCCGACCTCGGGGCCGCGCTCGCGGTCGCCGCCGGGTCCCTCGGCAAGATCGCCACCGATGTGTGGCTGCTCGCGCAGAGCGAGGTCGGCGAGGCGGCCGAGGCCGCCGGACCCGGCCGCGGCGGCTCCTCGGCGATGCCGCACAAACGCAACCCCGCCCTGTCCACCCTGATCCGGTCGGCGGCGCTGCAGGTCCCCGCGCACGTCCAGATCCTGCACGCGGCGCAGGCCGCGCCGCACGAGCGTCCGGCGGGGGAGTGGCACGCCGAGTGGCAGCCGCTGCGCGAGGCGCTGCGGCTCACCGGCGGCGCCGCCGAGACCGCCGCCGAGCTGCTCGGCGGGCTCGAGGTCGCACCGGAGCGGATGCGCGCCGGCCTCGACGCCCTCCTGGCCGTCCTCGGCCGGGACCCCGGGCCCGGAGCCGCGCCCGCGCTCGTCGACCGTGCCCTCGACGCGTACCGCAGGAGCCGCGCATGACGCCCGTGTACGTCCCGCACCACCGCGTGGAGGGGCCGCCCGGCGCGCCCGTCCTCGTCCTCGGCCCGTCGCTCGGCACCACGATGGACCTGTGGCAGCCGCAACTGCCCGAGCTGACCCGGTCCTGGCGGGTGCTGCGCTACGACCTGCCCGGCCACGGCGGCTCCCCCGTGCCGGCGGGGCCGTTCACCGTCGCCGACCTCGCCGACGCCGTCGCCGCCCTGCTCGACCGCGTCGGCGCCGGCGCGGCCGCGTACGCCGGGGTGTCGCTCGGCGGCGCCGTCGGCACGACGCTCGCGCTGCGCGCCCCCGGACGGGTCGCCAGCCTCGTCCTCGTCTGCACCTCCCCGCGGTTCGGCGACCCGGGCCCGTGGCGGGACCGCGCCGCGCTCGTCCGCCGCGACGGCGTCGAGCCCGTCGCGCGGACGGCCGCGGACCGCTGGTTCACCCCGTCGTTCACCGGCGCGGAGCCGTACGTCGCGATGCTGCGCGGCACCGACCCCGAGGGCTACGCCGGGTGCTGCGACGCCCTCGCGGACTTCGACGTCACGGCGCGGCTGCCGGAGGTGTCCGCGCCCACCCTGGTGATCGCCGGGGCGCAGGACGGGCCGACGCCGCCCGCCGGGCACGCCGACCGGCTCGCCGAGGGCATCCCCGACGCCGGGCTGGTCGTCGTCGAGGGCGCCGCGCACCTCGCCGGCGCCGAACGGCCCGGCCCGGTCACCGACGCGATCACCGCGCATCTGGACCGCACATGGAAGGGAACGGGACGATGAGCGACTCCGAGACCGGGGCGGCGAACGACGCGGAGCGGCGCGCGGACGGCATGCGGGTGCGCCGCGCGGTGCTCGGCGACGCCCACGTCGACCGCGCCGAGGCCAGCAAGGACGGCTTCACCGCCGACTTCCAGGACATGATCACCCGGTACGCGTGGGGCGAGATCTGGACCCGGCCGGGCCTGGACCGCAAGACCCGCAGCTGCGTCACCCTCACCGCCCTGGTCGCGCACGGGCACCTGGACGAGCTGGCGATGCACGTCCGGGCCGCGCTGCGCAACGGGCTCACCCCGGACGAGATCAAGGAGGTCCTCCTGCAGACCGCGATCTACTGCGGGGTGCCCGCCGCGAACTCGGCGTTCGCGGTCGCCCAGCGGGTACTGGCCGAGCGGGAGTGACGGGATGACCGGCGCGACCGGCCGCACCGGCCCGATCCGGGCGGTGGGCGGGAAGGACGAGGGCGGGGGCATGGCCGAGGGTGCGCGGCCGGTCAGCGTGGCCGGCAAGGTGATGGCCATCCTCAACGCGTTCGCCCAGGGCGAGGTGCGCCTCAACCTGACCGAGATCTGCCGCCGCGCCGGGCTCCCCCCGGCGACCGGCCACCGCCTCGTCGGCGAGCTGGTGGCCGGCGGCTTCCTGGAGCGGGTCCCGGACGGCACGTACCGCATCGGCACCCGGCTGTGGCGGATCGGCAGCCAGGCCCCCGCGGTGACCGGCCTGCGGGAGCTGGCGCTGCCGCACATGGAGGACCTGTACGAGGCCACCCACGACAACGTGCAGCTCGCCGTGCTGCGCGACGATCACGTGCTGGTGGTCGAACGGCTGCGCGGCACCCGCTCCGTGCCCGTCCTCACGCAGGTCGGCGCGTCGCTGCCGCTGCACACCACCGGGGTCGGGAAGGTGCTGCTGGCGTTCGCGCCGCCGGAGGTCCGGGAGGCGGTGCTGACCGCGCCGCTGTCGCGCCGCACCGCCCGGTCCATCACCGACCCCGAGGAGCTGCGGCGCTGCATCGAGCAGGTCCGCCGCTCCGGCTACGCGCTGACCCGCGACGAGATGACGCTCGGCGCGTCCTCGGTCGGCGCGCCCGTGCGGGACGCGTCCGGGCAGGTCGTCGCGGCGCTGTCGCTGGTGTCGCGCACCCGCAGCGCGGACCTGCGGCGGCTGCTGCCGCCGCTGACCACGGCGGCGCGCGCCCTCTCCCGGGACGTCGCCGTGCATTGGCGCGGCGACCCCGAGTCGTTCTCCGCCGAGCGGAAGACCGGCGCCTGACCCCCCGCGCCCGCCGGCCCGGCGGGGGCTCGCATTGAACGAACGTACGAACAGGAGACATGATGCGCACCCAGGTCGCGATCATCGGCGGGGGGCCCGCCGGGCTGCTGCTGTCCCACCTGCTCCACCTGCAGGGGATCGACTCGGTGGTCCTGGAGAGCCGTGATCGCGGCTACGTGGAGCGGCGGCAGCGCGCCGGGATGCTGGAGCAGGGCACGACGGACGTGCTGCGCGAGACCGGCGCCGGGGAGCGGCTCGACCGCGAGGGGCTCGTCCACCACGGCCTGGAGCTGCGGTTCGACGGCGCCGGGCACCGCGTCCCGCTCACCGACCTCACCGGCCGCACGGTCACCGTCTACGCGCAGACCGAGATCGTCAAGGACCTCATCGCCAAGCGGCTCGAGGACGGCGGCGACGTCCGGTTCGAGACCGAGGTCGTGGAGCTGGACGCGTCCGCGCCGAGCGTCACGTTCCGCGGCGCCGACGGCGTCACGCGGACGCTCGACTGCGACTACATCGCGGGCTGCGACGGGTTCCACGGCGTGAGCCGCCCGACCGTCCCCGGGCTGCGGACGTTCTCCCGCGAGTACCCGTTCGCGTGGCTCGGCGTCCTCGCCGACGTCCCGCCGTCCACCGACGAGCTGATCTACGCCAACCACGAGCGCGGGTTCGCGCTGCACAGCCTCCGCTCGCCCGAGGTCAGCCGCCTCTACCTTCAGGTCGCCCCGGACGAGGACATCGCCGCCTGGTCCGACGCCCGGATCTGGGACGAGCTGGCGGCGAGGTTCGCCACCGACGACGGCTGGAAGCTGCGCGAGGGCCCCATCACCGACAAGTCGATCACGCCGATGCGCAGCTTCGTGGCCGAGCCGATGCGCCACGACCGGCTGTTCCTCGCGGGCGACGCGGCGCACATCGTTCCGCCGACCGGCGCCAAGGGCCTCAACCTGGCCGTCTCGGACGTCATCGTGCTGGCGCGCGCGCTCACCGAGCGGTACGCGAACGGGTCCGAGACGCTGCTGGACGGGTACTCCGACGCGTGCCTGCGGCGGGTCTGGCGCGCCGAGCACTTCTCGTACTGGATGACCACCCTCCTGCACGTCGACCCGGCGGCCGACGCGTTCGACCGCCGCCTGCAGCAGTCGCACCTGGCGTACGTGGCGTCGTCCGAGGCCGCGAAGACGTCGCTGGCCGAGAACTACGTCGGCCTGCCCATCGCCTGAGGCGCCCGCCCGGTTCCCGCCGGGGGAGACCAGGCCCGCGCGGTCAGGCCTCCTCCGGCTCGGCCCCGAGGGTCTCCAGCAACTCCAGGACGGGCTGCAGCTTCTCGTACAGCAGCAGGACGGGCTCGCCGGGCTCGGCCATGTCGAGCGCCGACGTGAGCGCCCCCTTCAGGTCGCCCGCCGGATGGTGCCGCACGTCCGGGCGGGCCTCCCGCAGCCCCCGGACGATCAGCCGCGTCATCTCGCCGGAGCGGCGGCCCCGCAGGTCCTCGTCCTCGTAGACGACGACGCGCCCGAACGAGCGGCCGAGGACCCGCGCGGTCTCCACGACCAGGTCGTCGCAGCGGTCGCCGGGCAGCGTCACCGCCGCGACGCCCGCGCCTCCGCCGCCGGGGCCGGGGCCGGGGCCGCGGTCGGGCCCGCCCCAGCGCGCCGCCGTGAACGCCCCCATCGCCGCGACGGCCGCCGGGTTGTGCGCGTAGTCCACCAGCACCGGGTTCTCCCCGACCCGGTACACGCAGCCCCGCCCCGGGTTCCGGGTGTGCGGCTCGAACGTGCGCAGCGCGCGCGCCACCACGTCCAGCGACACGCCCAGTCCCCGCGCCGCCGCGACGGCCGCCAGCGCGTTCGCCACCACGTGCGCCGCGCGCCCGCCGAACGCGCCCGCGATCTCCTCGACCGGCAGGACCCGGGTGCGGCGGTCGCCGCTCGCCTCCGTCACCCAGCCGTGCTCGACGCAGTACCCGACGCCGCCGTCCCGCAGGTGCGCGGCAAGCACCGGGGCGTCCGGCGCCAGCGCGAAGAACCGCACCGACGGGTCCCGGTCGCGGACCGCGGGCCGGTCCGCCAGCCCCGCCGACGCGGGATCCTCGGCGTTCAGCACGATCCGCCCGCCCCGCCGCACCTCCTCGGCGACCAGGGCCTTGATGTCCACCAGGTCGTCCAGCGACTCGGTGTCGTCCACCCCGAGATGGTCGCGGGTGATGTTGGTGACGACCGCGACGTCGGCCCGGTCGTAGCCGAGGCCCCGCCGCACGATCCCGCCCCGCGCCGTCTCGAGCACCGCGGCCTCGACCGTCCGGTCGCCCAGCACCATCTCCGCCGACCGGGGGCCCGACGCGTCCGACAGGTGCACCAGGCGCCGCCCGACGTACACGCCCTCGGTGCTCGTCATGCCGGTGCGGCGGCCGTCCAGTTCCAGCATGTGCGCGATCATCCGGACCGTCGTGGTCTTGCCGTTGGTGCCGGTCACCGACACGATCGGCACACGGGACGGCGCGCCGTCCGGGTACAGCAGGTCGATGATGTCGCCCGCGACGTCCCGCCCCTCGCCCTCGCTGGGCGCCAGGTGCATGCGCAGGCCCGGGGCCGCGTTCACCTCCAGGATCCCGGCGGCGCCCGGCTCGGGCGGGAGCGGCGCCGCGATGTCGGGCAGCCGCAGGTCGATCCCGCACACGTCCATGCCGACCGTCCCGGCCGCCCGCACGCACATCGCGGCCACGTCCGGGTGCACGTCGCCGGTCACGTCCCGGCTGGTGCCGCCGGTGGACAGGTTCGCGTTGCGGCGCAGCCACACCGTCTCCCCTTCGGCCGGGATCGTGGCGGGGCCGTGCCCCCGCCGCGCCAGCAGCCCCAGCTCCGCGGGGCCGAGCGCCAGCCGGGTCAGCGGCCGGTCGTGGCCCTCCCCGCGCGCCGGGTCGGCGTTGACCCGCTCCACCAGTTCCGCCACGGTCGCGACACCGTCGCCGACGACCCGCGCCGCGGTCAGCTCCGCGGCCGCGGCCACCCGTCCGCCCACCACGAGGACCCGGTAGTCCCGGCCCGGGACGTACGACTCGACGATCACCTCGGCGCCGTCGGCGTCCGCGCCCGCGGCCGCCGCCGTGAACGCCGCGACCACCTCGGGCGGCTCCGTCAGCTCGATGTGGACGCCCTCGCCCTGGTGCCCGGCGACCGGCTTGACCACCACGGGCCCGCCGATCTCCCGCAGTGCCTCCAGCGCCTCCGCCGGGGACGACGCCACCCGCCCGTCCGGCACCGGCAGTCCCGCGTCGGCCAGCAGCCGGTGCGCCAGCCGCTTGTCGCCCGCGACCTCCATACCGATCGCCGACGTCGCGTCCGTCATCGCCGCCCACACCGTCCGCCGGTGCCGCCCGTACCCGAGGCGGAGCAGGTTGAGGTCCTCGACCCGGCGGACCGGGACGCCCCGGCGCCGCGCCGCCGCGGCCAGCGCGGCGGTGCTCACCCCGAGCCGCTCCGCCTCGTGCTCGGCGGCGATCTCCGCGAGCTCGCCCGCCGTGTCCGGCACCCGCCCCGCCAGCGCGCCCTGCACCACCCGCAGCGCGACCCCCACCAGCCGCTCCACGACCGGGCTGCCCGGCGGCTCGTCCCGCGGGCACTCCAGCACCAGGTCGTACCGTCCCGGCGCGCCCGCCAGGACCGTCCGGCCGAAGAACGCCTCCCGGCCGATCAGCCCGGACAGCTCCAGGGCGACGTGCTCGGTGACGTGACCGAAGTAGGTGCCGCGCGCCATCGCGTCCAGCAGCCCGCCGGGACGGCCCGCCGCGCAGTGGTGCGACGCCAGGCCCGGCAGCGCCTCCACCAGGCGCTCGGCGAAACCGGGGTGGTCGGTGGTCTCGTGACCGGTGAGCCCCTGCAGGTCCAGGTGCGCGATCGCGACCGGACGGGACAGGTAGACGTTCGGGCCGCCCAGGCGGCGCACGTGATCGAGCCGCACGGTCAATCCCCCTTCGGGCCGCGCATCGTGCCGATGGCCGGCAGCCTGTCGTTCATCTGGAAGGTGCATCCCGCCGGGAGCAGGTGCAGCGAGACGTCGAGCATCGCCATCGGCTCGTCGTCGGACGCGGGGTAGGCGACCGTGCACTGGCCCGCGTCCACGACCGTCACCACGCCCGTCCCCACGACCGTGAACTGGCCGTCGCCCACGCAGATCGCGGTGTCCTCGTCGATGCCGACGCCCAGCAGCCGGGTCTCCAGCGCTATCCCGCTCAGCAGCCGCGGCAGCCGGCCCCGCTCGTTGAAGTGCATGTCGATCAGGACGTTGTCGAGCAGCGACAGGCCCGGCCCCACCTTCACGCTCGACGCCGCGACCTCGTGGCCGCCGCCGCCGAGGATCATCCAGTGGCCCATCGCGGTCGCGCCCGCGCTCGTCCCGGCGATGACCAGGCCCTCCTGCTCGAGGCGCCGCTTGAGCAGCTCGTTCGTCCGCGACCCCACCAGGGTCCGCAGCCGCGACTGGTCCCCGCCGCTGAACAGCACGCCGGTCGCGGTGTCGAGCGCCCGCAGCGTGGCCGGATCGTCCGCCGCCCGCCGGCCCAGCAGCCGCAGTTCCCGCACCGACGGCACCCCGAGCCGCCCGAACACCGCCGTGTACTCCTCGGCGACCTCCTCCGGCACCTCCGTCGCCGTCGTGATCACCACGATCCGCGCGTCCTCGCCGCCCGCCAGTTCCGCGAACGTCTCGAGCGGCCCGGCCCCGCACGTGCGGTTCTCCGCCCCACCGATGATCAGCAACCGGCCCTTGCGTCCGGCATCCGTCTCGTTCACACCAGCCAACTACCCCCCATCACCCTGGGTAGTCCAATGGACGCGTCATGTCATATCCACATGAGCCGGGTGCGGACCCGCCGCGCCGCGGGGAATCTTCGGGCCCGCGCGTACGCTGAACCTTTACGGGCGGACGACCGTTCCATGGTGCCGGACGCCCGTGAGAAGCTGACATTGGACGTAGCGTCGAACGAGGGGCGACCGGCCGTGAGCGACATTCCCCGCCGCGCGGTGACGCGCACCGCCAAACTCGCCAGCCTGCCGCTCGGCTACGCCGGGCGCACCGCCGTCGGGTTCGGCAAGCGCACCTTCGGCAGGCCCGCCGAGGCCGTCGCCCTCGAGGTGCAGCGCCGCACCGCCGAGCAGCTGTTCGCGGTGCTCGGCGAGCTCAAGGGCGGCGCGATGAAGGTCGGGCAACTGCTGTCGATCTTCGAGGCCGGGCTGCCGGAGGAGGTCGCCGGCCCCTTCCGCGCCAGCCTCACCCGGCTGCAGGAGGCGGCGCCGCCGATGCCCGCCGAGACCACCCACCGCGTCCTGGCCCAGGGGCTCGGGGACGACTGGCGCGAGAAGTTCGCCGAGTTCGACGACCGCCCGGCCGCCGCCGCGTCCATCGGCCAGGTCCACAAGGCCGTGTGGCACGACGGCCGCGCCGTCGCCGTCAAGGTGCAGTATCCGGGCGCCGCGCAGGCCGTGATGAGCGACTTCGCGCAGATCTCCCGGCTCAGCCGCCTGTTCACGCCGCTGTTCCCCGGCGTCGAGGTCAAGCCCGTGATCGCCGACCTGAAACGGCGGCTGGAGAAGGAACTCGACTACGTCGACGAGGCCCGCGCGCAGACCGCCTTCCACGAGGCGTACGCGGGCGACCCCGACTTCCTGGTCCCCGCCGTCGTCGCCCAGTCGGGCAACGTGCTGGTCACCGAATGGCTGGACGGCACCCCGCTCGCCCGCGTGATCGCCGAGGGCGACCAGGACGACCGCGACCGCGCCGGGCTGCTGCTGTTCCGCTTCCTGCTGTCGGGCCCCGCCCGCTGCGAGATGATCCACATCGACCCGCACCCGGGCAACTTCCGGCTGCTCGACGACGGCCGGCTCGGCGTCATGGACTTCGGCGGCGCCGCGCGCGTCCCCGCCGAGCTGCAGTGGTCCATCGGACGGCTGCTGCGCATCGGCACCCTCGGCGATCCCGACGCGATCGTCGACGCCCTCTGGGAGGAGGGCTGGCTCGCCGAGGACGCCGAGGTCGATCCCGAGGAGGTCGCCGAACTCGTCGGCCCGCACGCCGCCCCGTTCGCCGTGGAGCGCTTCCGCTACAACCGCGAATGGATGCGCGAGCAGACCGCGCGCGGGCTCGGCCTGGCGTCCGACATGCGGCCCGGCTCGCTCGCCCGCCAGTTCCGGCTGCCGCCCCAGTACCTCGCCGTCAGCCGCGCCCTCGCCGGGGGCGGCGGCGTCCTGTGCCAGCTCGAGGCCGAGGGCGCCTACCGGGCCGAGGCCGAACGGTGGCTCCCCGGTTTCGCCGACGACGACCCCGGCACCGACGCCCCCGAGGAGATCACGGCCTGACGGCGGGGCGCACGCCCTCAGGCGAGGGCCCGGGCCTCTTCCTCCTCGACCCGCCGGTTCCATTCGCGCTTGGACGACTGCCAGCCGTCCTCGTCACGGCCCAGCCGCCAGTAGCCCGAGATCGACAGCCGCTCCATCGGCACCTGCCGGTCGACCCGCAGGTACCGCCGGAGCGTCTTGACGAATCCCGCCTCGCCGTGGACGAAAGCGTGCACCTCGCCGTCCGGCCAGTCGATCTTCTGCACCGCGTCCGCCAGCAGGTCGCCGACCTGCCGGCCGCCCCGGTACAGCCAGGTCACCTCGACGTCGCCGGGCAGGTCCTGCCGCTCCTCCGGCCCGGCCACCTCGACGAGCACGCGGGCGGGGACGCCCGCCGGCAGCCGCTCCAGCGAGGCCGCGATGGCCGGCAGCGCGCTCTCGTCGCCCGCCAGCAGGTGCCAGCCCGCGTCCGCGCTCGGCGCGTACGCCCCGCCCGGCCCGAGGAACGCCAGCTCGTCGCCCGGCTTCGCGTTCACCGCCCACGGGCCCGCGACGCCCTGGTCGCCGTGGTACACGAAGTCGATCGTCAGCTCGCCCGCCTCGGCGTCCCATTCCCGCACCGTGTACGTGCGGGTCACCGGCCACTGCTCGCGGGGCATTTCGGCGCGGATCCGCTCCATGTCGAACGGCTCCGGGTACTCGACGCCCGGGCGCGGGAACTGCAGCTTCACGTAATGGTCGGTGAACTCGCCCGCGGAGAAGTTCGCGAGCCCGCCGCCGCCGAGGACGACGCGGATCATGTGCGGGGTGAGCCGCTCGGAGCGCAGCACCGTGCCCCGGTGGAGCCTCGTCTTCCTGCGCTCCGGCCCCCGGTTGAGCTCCGGCTTCCCGCGCCCCGGTTCCGTCGCCATGCATCCTCCGCTGTCGTCGGCCAATCCTGTTAGGTAAGCCTAACTTGCCGGAGATCCTGATTGTTCCCGCGGTTCGGGATAGCGTCGCCCCGACGGAGTTCCGGCGACCCGGCGGACGGTGCCCATGGCGGTCAGCAGGCAGGCGATGACGGACGAGCAGCGCAAGTCGGTGGCGCTCGAGTACCTCAAGGGGTTCGACAACGGCGGCGTGACGTCCGACGGCGCGCCGATCCTGGACCTGTTCGCCGACGACGCGCAGGTGTACTTCCCGAAATGGGGCCTCGCCACCGGCAAGGACGAGATCGCCCGGCTGTTCGGCGACGTCGGCGGGACGATCACGTCGATCCGGCACCACTACGCCATGTTCAACTGGGTCTTCTCCGGAGGCGACACGCTGGTGTGCGAGGGCACCAGCCACGGCGAGCACCGCGACGGCCGCTGGCGCGCGGGCGTCCCGGAGTGGGGCGCCGGGCGCTGGTGCGACGTGTTCGAGATCCGCGACTGGAAGATCCAGCGCGTCTTCATCTACCTCGATCCCGACTACGCGGGCCGCGACACCGCCCGCTACCCCTGGCTCGCGGGGGAGCCCGCCGCGGAGTGACCGCGCGGACCGCGCGGTCCGTCAGCGGGCCGCGCGGTCCGTCAGCGGGCCGCGCGGTCCGTCAGCGGGCCGGCGCCGCGGTGCGGGCGGCGCGGGTGCGGGCCACCTCGGCGGCGACGGCCTCGAACGCCGCCTCCGTCTCGTCCCCGCCCGCGAGGGTGTAGAGGGTCGACTTCACGATCACGACGCCGTGGTCGGGCGACACCCAGATGCGCTGGCCGCCGAGGCCGGTCGCGGAGTAGTCGCCGTCGTCCTCCAGCCACCACTGGAACCCGTAGCCCCGGTTGAAGGGCGCGGACGGGCGCGTCGACCGCTCCACCCAGGACGCGGGCACGACCTGCCGCCCGTTCGCCCTGCCGCCGTTCAGGTAGAGCAGCCCGAACCGGGCGAAGTCCCGGTCGGTGGCGTAGAAGCAGCAGTAGCCCATGCTGTTGCCGCTGGAGTCGTTGCCGAGGAACGCTTTCGCCCCCATCCCGGCCGGACCCCAGATCTTCTCCTGCACGTAGGTGTGGAACGGGACGCCGGTCGCCTCGGCGACCGCCCAGGCCAGCACGAACGTGTTGATGCTCGTGTACTCGAACCGGGTGCCCGGCTCCCAGCCGCGTTTCTGCTGCTTCGCCAGTTCCGGCAGGGGGTAGCCGAGGCTCGCGGCCACGTGCACGAACGGGACGTCCGCCGTCTCGTCCCAGTCGATGCCCGAGGACATGCGCAGCAGGTCGCGCAGCGAGACGCCGTCGAAGCCGGAGCCCGCGAGCTCCGGCAGGTACTTCGTGACCGGATCGTCGATCGAGTCGATGTCCCCGTCGCCGAGCGCGATGCCGACCGCCGCGGACGTGAACGACTTGGCGACCGACCACGACTGGAACAGCGAGTCCTCGGTCGCGGCGGTGTACCGCTCGAACACGATGTCGCGCCCGTCCAGGACGACGAACCCCTGCGTGCCCGTGCGCGCCAGGTAGCCGTCGAGGGTGCGCTCCTCGCCGTCGTGGGTGTAGGTCACCGAGAGCGGCCGGTGGGCCTCGCGCAGCTCCACCGGGTCGGACGACGGGAGCAGCGGGTCGAAGCCGAGCGCCGGCTCGGCGCCCGGCGGCGGCGTCGCCGCGGCGGGCGGCGCGGGGGCGGACGGCGCGGGGGCGGACGGCGCGGGGCGCGCCGGGTCGGCGGCCGCGGGTGCGGCGGTCAGCGCGAGGGCGACCGTCAGGGCGGCGGGGGCGAGCGCGAACGTCCGTGGCGTGCGGCGCATCGGGGCTCCCTGGGGGTGCGGGAACGGCGGGCTGTTCTGATCATGATGGACATTGGACGGTGCGTCGATATACCTGGCGACACATTTCCGCTTCCGGACGTGCGCGCCACCACAAGACCGGCGGGCACGGCGCGGCGGAGGCGGCGCGGCGGAGACGGCGTGGGAAGGCGGCGTGGGAAGGCGGCGCGGGTAGCCGCGCCGCGGGCGGGAGCCGCGCGGGGGCCCGTGTAGCAGCGGCGCGCCGGGGAATGCCGTCCCCGCGGACGATCATCGTCCGCGGCGCGGGCGGCCGGTGCGGCGAGATCGCCCCGCTGCGGCTGTTGACCATGCCCGTGATGATTCTTTACGTTCGCGTCAGTTGTGTTCCACGTCACACGCCGAGGAGGCGCGGATGACGAAACGGCCGAAGGTCCCCGTACTGGCCCAGGAGATGGCCGCCGAGTTCGCCGGCACGATGATCCTCATACTGTTCGGCCTCGCGGTCGTCGCGCAGGTCGCGGCGGCCGGGATCGGCGACCACGACAGCATCGCGTGGGCCTGGGGCCTCGGGGTCACCCTGGGCGTCTACGTCTCGGCCCGGATCAGCGGCGGTCACATCAATCCGGCCGTGACGGTCGCCCTCGCGGTGTTCAAGGGTTTTCCCTGGCGGAAGGTCCTGCCGTTCATCGCCGCGCAGACGCTCGGCGCGTTCGTCGCGGCGCTGCTCGTCCGCTGGAACTACACCGAGGTCCTGCACGCGTTCGACCCCGGGCTGACGCAGAAGTCGCAGTTCGTCTTCTCCACGATGCCCGGCAACGGCGAACTGCCCGTCGGGATGTGGGGCGGGTTCCGCGACCAGGTCATCGGCACCGCGATCCTGCTGTTCCTGGTGCTCGCCCTCACCGACCTGCGCAACTCGCCGCCCCTGGCCAACATGACGCCGTTCATCATCGGGCTCGTGGTGGTGGCGATCGGGATGGCGTGGGGCACCAACGCCGGCTACGCGATCAACCCGGCGCGCGACTTCGGGCCCCGCCTCGCCCAGTTCCTCACCGGATACGGCGAGGCGTGGCGAGATCAGTACGGTGATCTCTACTTCTGGGTGCCGATCGCCGGCCCGCTCATCGGAGGGATCATCGGCGCCGGGCTCTACATCCTGCTCGTCGGGCGCCACCTCGCGGCCGAGGAACCCGGCGGCGACGAGCCCCGCCCCGAATACGACGTGGAATGAGCAAGACGCGAACCGAGCAAGACGGGACCGGAAAGGCAGGCACGGATGGCCGACTTCGTCGGAGCGCTCGACCAGGGGACGACCAGCACCCGCTTCATGATCTTCGACCACGGCGGGAACGAGGTCGCCCGCCACCAGCTCGAGCACGAGCAGATCCTGCCGCGGGCCGGCTGGGTCGAGCACAACCCCACCGAGATCTGGGAGCGCACCCGCGCGGTCGTCCAGACGACGCTGAACAAGGCGCACCTCGACTACGGCGACCTGGCCGCGTTCGGGATCACCAACCAGCGGGAGACCACGCTGGTGTGGAACCGCCGCACCGGGCGGCCGTACCACAACGCGATCGTCTGGCAGGACACCCGCACCGACCGGATCGCCTCGGCCCTGGAACGGGACGGCCGCGGCGACGTCATCCGGCACCGCGCGGGGCTGCCGCCCGCGACGTACTTCTCCGGCGGGAAGATCCAGTGGATCCTGGAGAACGTCGACGGGGTCCGCGAGGCGGCCGAGAAGGGCGAGGCCGTCTTCGGGAACATGGACACCTGGGTGCTGTGGAACCTGACCGGCGGGCGGGACGGCGGCGTGCACGTCACCGACGTCACCAACGCCAGCCGCACCATGCTCATGGACCTGGAGACCCTCGACTGGGACGACGAGCTCCTGTCGTTCTTCGGCATCCCCCGGGCGATGCTCCCCGAGATCCGCCCCTCGTCCTCGCCGGAGCCCTACGGCGTCACGCGGCGGGCCGTCGTGGGCGGCGAGGTGCCCCTGACGGGGATCCTCGGCGACCAGCAGGCGGCCACGGTCGGGCAGGTGTGCTTCTCTCCCGGCGAGGCCAAGAACACCTACGGCACCGGCAACTTCCTGCTGCTCAACACGGGTGAGGAACTGGTCAGGTCGGAGGCGGGGATGCTGACGACGGTGTGCTACCGGTTCGGGGACGCCAAACCCGTGTTCGCCCTGGAGGGGTCGATCGCGGTGACGGGGTCGGCGGTGCAGTGGCTGCGCGACCAGCTCGGCATCATCTCGGGCGCCGCGCAGTCCGAGGCCCTCGCCCGCCAGGTCGACGACAACGGCGGCGTCTACTTCGTGCCCGCCTTCTCCGGCCTGTTCGCCCCCTACTGGCGCTCCGACGCCCGCGGCGCCATCGTCGGCCTGTCCCGCTTCAACACCAACGCGCACCTCGCCCGCGCCACCCTCGAGTCCATCTGCTACCAGAGCCGGGACGTCGTCGAGGCCATGCACGCCGACTCCGGCGTCTCCCTCGACGTCCTCAAGGTCGACGGCGGCGTCACCGCCAACGAGCTGTGCATGCAGATGCAGGCCGACATCCTCGGCGTCCCCGTCTCCCGGCCCGTCGTCGCCGAGACCACCGCCCTCGGCGCCGCCTACGCGGCGGGCCTCGCCACCGGCTTCTGGTCCACCACCGACGAGCTCCGCCGGAACTGGAACGAGGACAAGCGCTGGGAGCCGACCTGGAGCGAGGAGCGCCGCGCCGAGGGCTACGCCGGCTGGAAGAAGGCCGTGGAGCGCACCTACGGCTGGGTGGACGTCGACTGAGCGGCGCCCGCCGGCCGGTCCGCGAACCGCTCGGTGAACCGCGCGGCGATCTCGTCGAGGGTCCGCAGGATCGCGACGGTCTCGTCCAGCGGCATCAGCGGCGACTCGGTGAGGCCCGCGCGCAGGCAGCGCGCGACCTCCTCGGCCTCGTAGGTGAACCCGTGCCCGGGGACGTCCGCGGTGATCTCCTCGGGCGCGGCGCCGGTCCGCGTCACGGTCATGGCGGACGGCCGGTAGAACGGGGCCGCGACGTCGACGCGGCCGCGCGTCCCCACCACGGTTGCGGTGTGCGGTGAGGCTCCGGTGAGCCCGCAGTGCAGCAGCGCGATCGCGCCGGACTCGTAACCGAGCATGATGCCGGTGTTGGCGTCCACGCCGGTGGGCGCGGGGCTCGCGGCGACCTGCACGGTCGCGGGCGGGCCGAGCAGCGGCCAGGTGAACGACACCGGGTAGCAGCCGAGGTCGAGCAGCGCGCCGCCGCCGAGCTCCGGCGACCACTGCCGGTGGGAGGCGTCGAACTCGGCCGCGACGGAGAAGTCCGCGTACACGGCCGTCACCTCGCCGATCGCGCCGTCCGCGACGAGCTCGCGGAGGCGGCGGACCAGCGGGTTGAACCGCGTCCACATGCCCTCCATGGCGAACACGCCGTGCTCGCGGGCGATCGCGGCGAGCTTCTCGGCGTCGTCGGCGCACGTGGTGAGGGGCTTTTCCACCAGTACGGCCCGTCCGGCCTCCATGCACAGCCGCGCCGGCTCGAAGTGCATGGGATGCGGGGTGGCGACGTACACGACGTCGACGCCGTCGTCGGCGGCGAGGTCGGCGTAGGACGCGTGCGCGCGGGGGATCCCGTACCGCTCGGCGAACGCGGAGGCGGAGGCGGCCGACCGCGAGCCGACGGCGACGACCTCGTGCCCGGGGAGGCGCATCGCGTCCTCGGTGAACGTCGCGGCGATCCCGCCTGTCCCCAAAATGCCCCACCGCACCGATGATCCCGCCATGGGGTGATCGTAACGGCGATCGAGCCTTTTCGAGATGCCGCGGCCGATTTAACATCAAGTCACGGACAGTAGCGAAACGACTCCGGAGGGACATCACATGCTCGGACGCCTCGGCACGATCGGCCTCGTCTGCACAGCTCTGCTCGCCGCGCCGCCCGCCGCCGCCGCGGCCGGGACGGCGCCGAGGAGCCCGGAGACGGACGTGCCGGAGGCGAGAGGGCCCGCCGGGAACGCCCTGCGGGCCGCGGTCGACTTCACCGGCATCGTGGCGCTGGACAACTGCTCGGGCTCGCTGGTGCGCGGCCCGCGGTCCCGCGACGGCGACCCGGCCCTGGTGATGACGAACGGGCACTGCCTGAGCTCCGGGGCGCCGGCGGCCGGCGAGGTCATCGTCGACCGGCCGTCCGCGCGGACGTTCACGCTGCTCGACCGGACGGGCCGCGGGAACCTCGGCACGCTGCGCGCGACGAACCTCGAGTACGCGACGATGACCGGCACCGACGTCGCCGTCTACCGGCTGGAGCGGTCCTACGCCGAGATCGAGCGGCGATACGGCGTCCCGGCCCTGCGGCTGTCGACGGACCGCCCGCAGGACGGCACCGAGATCCGCGTCGTGTCCGGGTACTGGCGCGAGATCTACGCGTGCGCGATCGACGGGACCGTGCATCGGCTCCGTGAGGCCGAGTGGACCTGGGAGGACTCGATCCGCTACACGTCCGCGTGCCGGACGATCGGCGGCACGTCCGGCTCCCCGGTGATCGACGCGTCGACGGGCGCGGTCGTCGCCGTCAACAACACCGGGAACGAGGACGGCGAGCGCTGCACCCTCGACAATCCGTGCGAGGTGGCCCGGAACGGCGAGGTCACCGTGCGGCCGGGCGCGTCCTACGGGCAGCAGACGTACCCGCTCGCCCGCTGCCTGGGCGCGGGCGGCGACGTCGTCGTCGGCGGGGACTGCGCGCTTCCCGAACCCGCGGGGACCTGACCGGGCGCCGCGCCGGGCCGCTCACTGCTCGGCGAGCAGTCCGGCGCGGAGCTTGTCCAGGGTGCCGCGCAGCAGCCGCGAGACGTGCATCTGCGACAGGCCGATGTGCTCGGCGATCTGCGTCTGGGTCTTGTTGCCGTAGAAGCGCAGCAGCAGGATCGTGCGCTCCCGCTCGGGCAGCTCGTCGATCAGCGGGCGGAGCGCGTGGCCGTCGATGAAGGCGTCCAGATCGGGGTCCTCCGAGCCGAGGTACTCGCCGACCGAGCCGCCGCCCTCGCCGCTCTGCCCGCCGTCGGCGGGGGCCTCCAGGGACAGCGGGCGGTAGGCGTCGCAGGCGACCAGCACCTCGACGGTCTCCTCCTCGGTGATCTCCATGAGCCCCGCGATCTCCCGGGTCGTGGGGGAGCGGCCGTGCTCGCGGGTGAAGTCCTGGACGGTCCGCTGCAGCACGGGCCGCAGCTCCTGGATGCGGCGCGACACCCGCAGGCCCCAGGTCTTGTCCCGGAAGTGCCGCTTCACCTCACCGGTGACCACGGGGTAGGCGTAGGTGACGAACCGGTCGCCGACCTCGGGATCGAACCGGTTGATGGCCTTGACGAGGCCGAGGTAGGCGACCTGCAGCAGGTCGTCCATCGGCTCCCCGCGGTTGGCGTACCGGCGCGCCACCCCGCGGACGAGCGCGGCGTGCAGGTCGACGATGCGGGCGCGCAGCCGCTCGCGGCGGGGGTCGTCCTCGGCGAGCCGGTTCATCTCGGCGAGCAGGGTCTCGGCCTCCCCGTCGTCCGGGCGGCGCGACGTGCCGGGCCTCTGGTGAGCGCCGGGCGATGCCGGGGCGTCGGGGGCCTCGGACCGGCCGGCGCCGGGGGCGGTCTCGGGGGCGGTCTTGGGGGCGACGGTGTCTTCGTCGGCGGGGACGCCGGGTGTTCCGGCGTGTCGCGTGCGCGGGGCCGCAGGGCGTTCGGGGGCGGGGGACCGGATCGGGAGCTCGGTGTCCGTGGTGTGCTCCTCGAAGGCGTCGGGACGGTGGCGTTCCGTGCGGCGGGCGAGGGGCGGCGCCGACGTGATCAAAATTTCTCCTTCCTCACGCGAACCGCGAACCGGGGGGATGCGGTGCTGCGCCACCTCTACCCGGCAGTGGCGGCCTCACACTGGATGTGACCTTCCTCTGGTCGTGGTGCGAATTGACCCGGACCGGCGGGGAAAAGGGGGTGCATGGCGCTTGAGGTGGTCACGGAGCTGGAGCGGCTGGCGGAACTGCTGGAGGCACGGCCGGACCTGTACGTGCGCTGGTCCCCCGACCCGGAGGCCGACCGGGACCGGCCGCACAGCGTCGACGGGCTGTCCGGGGCGCGGCTGCCGGGGCTGTCGGCGAACCCGCTCGCCGTGGAGCCGTGGTGGGGCGACCGCCCGACCGTCCTGTGGGTGGCCCGGCGCCTGCACGACTACTCGCACCTGCGGACCGCGCGGGCGCACGGGGCCCGGCCGTGGGTTCTGGAGGGGGACGAGGTGGGCCGGGGGCCCGACAACGAGCCGATCGTCGCGCACCCGGCGCCCGTCGCGCTGATCGACCGGCGCGTCCTGGACCAGGCGGCGGACGTGCTCGAGCGGGACCGGCGCGGAACGTGGGGGCCGCTGGACCGGGGCGGCGGGGGAGAGGGGCGGTGAGCCGTGGGCACGATCACCGAATCGGTCAACGTCACCGTCCCCGTGGCCGTCGCGTACGGGCAGTGGACGCGGTCGGAGACGTTCCCCCGGTTCATGGAGGGGGTCCGGGAGGTCCGCCGTATCGACGACGTCACGACGCGCTGGGCGGCGCGGGGCGGCGGCGTCGACCGGGAGTTCGACGTGACGGTGGTGGAGCGGCTCCCCGAGGAGCGCATCGCATGGACGTCGCCGGACGGCCCGCTGCACGCCGGGGTCGTGACGTTCCGCCGCCTGGACGACACGACCACGCGGGTGACGGTGCGGCTGGAGTTCGATCCCGAGCGGATCGCGGCGCGCACCGGTGACCGGGCGGGCGCGCTCACGCGCCGGCTGAAGGGGGACCTGCAACGCTACAAGCGGCTCGTCGAGGGCCGCGGCCGGGCCGCATAGTCCGGCGCGGCGCGGGAACCGGGGGAGGAGTGGCGCGGCCCAGGCTCGCGGCTCCGAGCACTGGGCTCCGAGGTCGCGACTGGGCCGCTCACTGACTCTGCCCGCGCGGCGGACTCGGTAAACCGGCAGGTGTTTCAACCGTCACCGTCGCGTCACCCGTACTGGAGAGATCGTGATGACGGACCTGGCCGACGACGGCCCGGAGGGGACGGAGGCACGTTGACCGCTGGCACGGCGAGCGTTGGTGCGGCGGGCACGCCGCGCGTCCTGGTGACCGGGTGGCCGAGTTTTCTGCACGGGGAGGCCACCGCGGGCGACGTCCTGGCGATGGAGGCGGTGCGGCGGGCGCTGACCGGCGCGGGGCTGGAGTGCGACCTCGCCTGGAGCCCCGTCTTCCGGCCGGGCGGGCTCGACCTCGAGGCGGCCGACCCGGGCGACTACGGCGACGTCGTGTTCGTCTGCGGGCCCGCCCACGGCGAGCAGGTCCGCGAGCTGCACCGGCGGTACGCGCGGTGCCGCCGGATCGCCGTCGGCGTGTCGGTGGTCGATCCGGACGACCCCGCGGTCACCGGGTTCGACGCCGTCCTCGCCCGGGACGCCCCCGGGCAGGTCCCGCGGCAGGACCTGTCCGCGCTGCCCCCGGCGGGGTCCGTGCCCGTGGTCGGCGTGGTGCTGGCCCCGGGGCAGGGCGAGTACGGCGACCGGAGGCGGCACGGTTCCGTGGAGGACGAGCTGACCGGGTGGCTCGCGGCGCGGTCGTGCGCCCGGCTGGTCCTGGACACCCGGCTCGACCCCCGGGACTGGCGGCTGTTCACCACGGCGGCGGAACTGGAGTCGGCGTTCCGGCGGCTCGACCTGGTGGTGACGACGCGGCTGCACGGCCTCGTCCTCGCGTTGAAGAACGGCGTGCCCGCGCTGGCCGTGGACCCCGTGGCGGGGGGCGCCAAGGTCGCCGCGCAGGCGCGGGCCTGGGGATGGCCGGCGGTCGTGACCGTCCCGCGCGAGGGCGGCCCGCCGCTGCTGGACCGGGCGGAACTGGACCGGTGGTGGGATTGGGCGCTGTCCGCCGAGGGGGCCGGGCGCGCGTCCGCGGAACCGCCGTCCGGAACCTTGATCGGCGAGCTTCTGGACGTCCTCGGCGCACGTTAACGGCCCGACATAACGGGAACTTCCTGCATTTCAGGCACATCACTGCAGGCAGGACAGGAAGGAGAGCCCGCCATGCGGCACGAGGAGTTCATAGGCCAGGTGCAGGATCGCGCCCGCCTCTCCGGCTGGAGCCAGGCGGAGCGGGCGACGCGCGCCGTCCTGGAGACCCTCGGCGAACGGGTCCCGGAGGGCCTCGCCGACAACCTCGCCGCGCAGCTGCCACACGAGATCGGCGAGCACCTGCGCCGGACGGAGGTCTACGGCGGCGGAGGCAGCGGGGAGCGGTTCGACCGGCACGATTTCGTCGAGCGGATCGCCGCCCGCGCCGGTACCGACGACCCCCGCGCCGCGTACCTGGCGCGGGTGGTGCTCGAGGTCACCGACGAGGCCACCGAGGGGGGCACCATGCGGAAGGTCGGGGACGCGCTCCCCGCCGACATCAGGGACCTGATGACCGCGGGTCACTCCGGCTGAACGACCCGGCTGAACGACCCTGCCGAACGACCCGGCTGAACGACCCGGCCGGACATCGAGGGGCGTGCCGGTTCGCCGGAGGCGGACGGACGGCCCGAACGGCGGAACGGCCGCGACGGGGAGGATCCTCGCCGCGGCCGTTCCGCTTTCCGGAGACCGTTCCGCTCTCCGGAGGCGGGTGCGGGCCCGATCAGGCCGGGCGGGCCACCGGCAGCTCGCGCGCGAACCACTCGATCGTGGTGCGCAGCCCCTCCTCCACGCCGATGCGGGGCCGCCAGCCCAGGACCTTCTCGGCGAGCGTCGTGTCGGGACGCCGCACGCGCGGGTCGTCCTCCGGCCGGTCCACGAACCGCAGCGTCGACCGCGACCCGGTCAGCTCGATGATCAGCCGGGCCAGCTCCGCCATCGACACCTCGTACGGGCTCCCGATGTTCACGGGCCCGGGGTGGTCGGACATGGCCAGTGCGACGATGCCGCGGACGGTGTCGTCGACGTGGCAGATCGAGCGGGTCTGCGAGCCGTCCCCGGTGACGGTCAGCGGCTCGCCGGTCAGCGCCTGCCGCAGGAACGTGGGGATGGCGCGGCCGTCGTCGGGCCGCATCCGCGGGCCGTAGGTGTTGAAGATCCGCACGATCGCGGTGTCCAGGCCGCGGGCGTGCCGGAACGCCGACGTCAGCGCCTCCCCGAACCGCTTCGCCTCGTCGTACACGCTGCGTGGCCCCACCGGGTTGACGTTCCCCCAGTACGACTCCGGCTGCGGGTGGACGAGCGGGTCCCCGTACACCTCGGACGTGGACGCCAGCACGAACCGGGCGCCCTTGCTCTCGGCGAGGTCCAGCGCGTGGCGGGTGCCCTGGCTGCCGACCTCCATCGTCTGGACCGGCAGCCGCAGGTAGTCCGCCGGGGACGCCGCGGACGCGAGGTGGAACACGTAGCCGACGTCGCCGGGGACGTGCACCGGTTCGGTCAGGTCGCGCTTGACGAACCGGAAGTCGCCCCGCTCGGTCAGGTGCGCGATGTTGCGCGACGTCCCGGTCAGCAGGTTGTCCATGCACACCACGGAGATCCCCTGGGCCAGCAGCGCCTCGCACAGGTGCGAGCCGAGGAAGCCCGAGCCCCCGGTGACGACGGCGCGTGGATGTCTCATCATGTCCCCCTCAGCAGTGTTGTAGGGCTCGGCGGTCGTGCGCGGCCAGGGCCCGGGCGGACGCCCGGACGGCCTCGTCCACGGTGATCTCCAGCAGGCCGGGGTCCGGCGCCGCGCCGTGCGGGTCGCCGTGCCGCCCGGCCCACAGCACCGCGTGCTCGGGCCGCCCCGGCGGCGGACCCCACCGGTCCGGCGGTGTCGGGCCGAACAGGACGGCCGACGGGGTGCGGTACGCCGTCGCGAGGTGCGCCACGCCCGTGTCCCCGCACACCACCAGGCGCGCGCCGGCGATCAGCGCCGCGAGCGCCGGAAGCGGGGTGCGTCCGGAGAGATCGGCGTCCGCGCCGAGCCCCGCCAGGTCCGCGACGCGGCGCGCGAGGGCCGTCTCGCCCGCCCCGCCGGTGACGACGACGCGCTCCCCGGCGTCCCGCAGCGCCGCCGCGACGGCCGCGAACCGCTCCGCGGGCCAGCGGCGGGCCGGGTAGGCCGCACCGGGATGGACGACCACGGCGCCGGGCGCCGGGGACGGCGTCTGCGGGCGCGGCAGGTCCAGGTCGGCGGGATCGGCGTCGAACCCGTACGCGGTGACGAGCCTGCACCAGCGCGCCGCCTCGTGCTCGCCGGCGTCCCACTCCGGCCCGCCGAGCTCCGGGAACTCCGGGTGGGCGAACGCGAGCAGCCGTCCGGGGTCCGTGGCGGCCAGCAGCCGGTGGCTCTCTGGGCCGCTGCCGTGCAGGTTGACGGCCGTGTCCACCGGCCCGGCCCGCAACGGCGGGCCGTCCAGCCCGGACGTGTCCAGGACGGCGTCGACCGCGCCCGTCGCGCGGGCGAGCGGCGCCAGCGCGTCCGGCGCCGCGAGGACGATCCGGGCGCCGTCCCCCGCGGCGGACCGGGAGCCGCGCCGCAGCGCCCGCAGCGCCGGGACGGCGGTGAGCAGGTCCCCGAGCCCCAGCGCCCGCAGCACCAGCATCCGCGGCCCCGGCCCCCCGCCCGCCGGGTCATCGCGGGCCGGGTCATCGCGGGCCGGATCTTCGCGGGCCGGATCGCCGTCCTCCGGCCGCGGGGTCACGGCCACGAGGGCTCCTCGGACTGCGCGACGACCAGTTCCCGAACCTCGCACCCGGGGGGCTGGGCGAGCGCGAACGCCACGGTCGCCGCGACGTCCTCGGGCCGGTTCAGCTTCGCGTCCGGACCCGGCCGGTACTGCGGGTCGCGGCCGTCGAAGAACGCGGTGTCCATGCCGCCGGGCACCACCATCGTCACGCCGACCCGCCCGGCCAGCTCCGCCGCCAGCGCGCGGGTGAAGCCCACGACCCCGAACTTCGACGCGCAGTACGCGGTGGCGTCCGGGAACGCGCGGAAACCGAGCGTGGACGCGACCGTCACGATCCGCCCCTTCGGCTCGTTCTCCAGGTAGGGGATCGCGGCGCGGATCACCGCGGCCGTGCCCAGCAGGTTCACCTGCACGACCCGCTCCCAGTCCTCGGCGGGCACGTCGTTCAGCGGCCCGCACGCGTCGATCCCGGCGGCCGTCACGACGGCGTGCAGGCCGCCGTGGGCGCGGGCCAGGCCGTGCACGGCCCGCTCGGCGCAGTGCCGGTCGGAGAGGTCCGCCTGCATGCAGGGGAAGTCGTCCTTCGGTGGATGCAGGTCCAGGATCAGCGGCTTGCCGCCGTCGTCGGCGACCCGCCGGGCGATGGCCGCGCCGAGCCCGGACGCGCCGCCGGTGATGAGCACGTTCATGAGGCATGTCCCTTCGTGGTCGACAGCAGGCGCGTCGTGGAGCGCCCTTCGAGCATCGGCAGCAGGACGACCTCACCGCCGTGCGCCCGGACGGTCTCCGCCTCGGGCAGCGTCGTCCCGGCGTAGTCGGAGCCCTTCACCCACACGTCGGGCCGCAGGCGCTCCAGCAGCGGCGCCGGGGTGTCGTCGTCGAACACGACGGCGGCGTCCACGTCGCTGAGCGCCTCCAGCACCCGGACGCGGTCGGCGGCCGGCGTCACCGGCCGGGACGGCCCCTTGCGGCGCCGCACCGACGCGTCCGAGTTCACGCACACGACCAGGCAGTCGCCGAGCCGCCGCGCCTGCTGCAGCATGCTGACGTGGCCCGCGTGCAGGAGGTCGAAGCAGCCGCCGGTCGCCACCACCGTCCCGCCCGCGCGCCGCGTCCGCTCGACGACGTCCCAGGCGTCCTCGCCGCGCTCGGGCACCAGCCGCGCCGAGCCGGTCTCGGCGAGCTGCGCGGCGACGCCCGCCGCCGCGCCCGCGCGGACGAACTCCGAGGCTCGCCGGACCCCCTCGGTGACGGCCGCGGTGAGCGGCCCGCCGTCCGCCAGCGCCTGGACGGCACCGGCGGCGAAGCTGTCGCCCGCCCCGCAGGAGTCGCCGCGCGCGGGCTCGGCGGGCGCCAGGAACGGCGCCTCCGACCCGTCGCACAGCAGCGCCCCCTCCGAGCCGAGCGTCACCGCGACGCCCTCGATGCCCCACGACCGGCCGAGATGCCGGCCGCGGCGGCCCGCCGCCGACAGCCCGAACCCGGCGATGTCGGCGCCGTCGGCGGCGGCGAGGCGCGCCGCCTCCTCCTCGTTCGGGGTGAGCAGCCGCACCACCCCCGGCACCGGCGGCTCCCCGCGCGGATGCGGGTCCCACACCACCGGGACGCCCGGCGGCAGGTCGGCCAGCAGCGACCGGACGGCGCGGTGCCGGGTGACGCCCCGGCCGTAGTCGGACACCAGCACCGCCCCCGCGCCGGAGATCGCCTCGGCGACGCGCGGGCCCACCGGCCCGTCCATCGCCTGGCCCTCCCCGGCGTCCAGCCGCGCCACCGACTGCCCGCCGGACCGGATCCGCAGCTTGCACGGGGTGCCGCCGTGCAGGTGGAACGCCGCGACGTCCACGTGCCGCTCCAGCATCGCGCGCAGCCGGCGGCCCGGATCGTCGTCGGCGAGCGCCGTCACCAGGACCACGTCCCGGCCCTCGGCCGCCGCGAGCAGCGCCGCCATCCCGGCGCCGCCCGGACGCGGCCGCTCCTCGGCCTGCTCGACCACGGGCACGGGCGCGTCCGGGCACAGCCGGCTGCTGCTGCCGACGATGTCGACGTCCAGCAGGACGTCACCGATCACCACCAGCGGTCCCGTCATGAACGCACCCCCAGGGTCTCGTCGACCACCCCGCACAGCAGGTGGATCGCCGCGAGGTGGATCTCCTGGACGGTCGAGGTCGCCCCGGCGTCGACCGCGATGGCGTCGTCGCACGCGGCGGCGAGCGGGTTGGGGCCCGGGCCGGTCACGGCCCACGCCGACATCCCGGTCGCCCGCGCCGCCCGCGCCGCCTCGATGACGTTCGCGCTGGTCCCGCTCGTCGACAGGCAGATCAGCACGTCTCCGCGGCGGCCGTGCGCCCGCACCTGGCGGGCGAACACGTCCAGCGGCCCGTAGTCGTTGCCGATGGCGGTCACCGCGGACGTGTCGCCGTGCAGCGGGATCGCCGACAGCGGCCGCCGCTCGTCCTCGAACCGTCCGGTCAGCTCGGCCGTCAGGTGCTGCGCCTCCGCCGCGCTGCCGCCGTTGCCGCAGGCCAGCAGCCGTCCGCCGGAGTCCAGGACGCGGGCGAGGCGGCGGCCCCACGCGGTGATCGTCGGGACGTGCGCGCGGAACGCGAGCGCCGCCTCGGCCAGCGCCTCCAGCCGCGCGTCCTGCGCGGCGGCGAGCGTGCTCGTCCTTGTCGTCCCGGTCGTTCTGGTCGCCTGGGTCGTCACGCGGCCACCTCACAGAGCTCGGCCGCCCGGCGGTACACACCGGCGGTGTCGGCGGCGACCCGCGCCCACGAGTAGCGGGTGCGGGCCCGGTCGGCGCTCGCGATGCCCATCGCGGCGCGGCGCACCGGATCGTCCAGCAGTTCCCGGACGGCCTTCGCGGCGGCCTCCGGATCGCGCGGCGGGACCAGCAGCCCGGTGCCGCCGTCCACGACGGTGTCCAGGTGCCCGCCGACGGAGGTCGCGACGATCGGGACGCCGCACGCCATCGCCTCCAGCGGCACCATCCCGAACGGCTCGTACCAGGGGAGGGTCACCACGAGGCTCGCCGACCGCAGCAGCGGCGCGACGTCCGCGCGGGCGACCCGGCCGATGAAGTCGACCCGGTCGGTCACGCCCGCCTCCGCCGCCACGCCGCGCAGCCGGCGGATCTCCGGGTCGGCGTCCAGGTCGCCGTGGGGCGGGCCCCCGGCGACGGCCAGCTCCGCGTCCGGCAGGTGCGCCAGGGCCCGGATCGCGGTGTCGACGCCCTTGCGCTCGACAAGCCGGGACAGCACCACGAGCCGGTGCCGGCCGTCCCGTCCGGCGCCTCCGGGCGGGCCGTCCGCGGGGTCGCCGGGCCCGAACAGGTCCAGGTCCACCCCGCACGGCACGACCGAGACGCGCTCGCCCGGGACGCCCATCGCGGTGAGCTCGTCGACCTCGTCCGAGCACGTCGCGATGATCGCGTCGGCGCCGCGGCCGATGGCCCGCTCCAGCCGGATCCGCCCCGCCGGGCTGGTGTCCCTGTCGCCCTGGTGGCGGCGCTTCACGGTGCCGAGCGCGTGGTAGGTCTGCACGACCGGGATGTGCCGTTCCGGTGCCGCGTCGGCGGCCTGGAGCGCGGCGAGGCCGCTCATCCAGAAGTGCGCGTGCGCGACGTCCGGCGGTTCGGTGGACCAGCGGTCCCGCAGGTAGCGTCCGAAGTCGACCATCCACGGCAGCAGGTCGTCCTTGGGGACCTGCTCGGGCGGCCCCGCGGGGACGTGCTCGACCGTCACGCCCGGCGCGAGCCGCACCCGGCGCGGGAGCGCGGGCGCGTCCCGCCGGGTGTAGACGGTGACGTAGTGGCCCTGCCGTCCCAGTTCGGCGGCCAATTCCGCGACGAACACGTTCTGCCCGCCGCCGTCGGCCCCGCCGAGGCCGCCCTTGGCGGCCAGCGGGCTGGCGTGCTCGGAGATCATGGCTATCTTCATCGCGTCACCTCCGTGAGTGTTCGCTGCCAGTCGCGCAGGAACCGCGGGAGCCCGTACCGTTCCACGGCGAAGGCCCGCGCCTCCTTGCCCAGCTGGCGGGCGCGCGGCGGGTCGGCGGCGAGGGTCGCGGCCGCGTCGGCCAGCGTGCCGACGCGGGTCGACAGCACCCCCGCCTCCGGCGGCACCGCTTCGACCGCCTCCGTCGTGGCGAGCGCCACCACGGGGAGGCCGAGCATCATCGCCTCGATCAGCGCGAGGCCGAGCGAGGTCCACCGGTAGGGGTGGACGTAGACACGGCGGCGCGCGAGTTCCGCGTGCATCCGCGCCTGCGGCAGGTCCTCGAAGGTCCACAGCGATTCCGGGGGGACGCCGAGCCGCGCGGGCGCGTCCACCACGTTCATCCCGAACAGGTCCAGCGGGACGGCGGCGGCCAGCTCGGGGAGCAGGTCGGCGCCGGTGACGCGGCCCCGGCGCAGCGGATCGTTGATCACCACGGCGGCGCGGGGCAGCTCGGCGGTGTACCGGTAGCCGGGGTCGACGACGCCGTGCTCGATGACCGTGGTCGGGGCGCGTCCGCAGTTCCAGAACAGGTGGTTGAAGTTCGTGACGTGCACGACCGGGATGTCGGAGCGGTCGTGCAGGAAGTGCCGGCTGTCCGGGACGACCTCCTCGGGGAGGCTCGCGTCGGCGGGGGTCCGGCGGGGGGTGTCGTGCTCGACGTAGACGGCCGGGACGTCGATCCCCGGCCGGCGGCCGAGCCACTCCTCGGTGAGCCGCAGCTCGTGCGGGCGCTGCAGGACGACGACGTCCACGTCCTCGTCGCGCAGCCGGTCGTGGGGGACCTCCACGGCGCGGTCCGGCCAGGCGAAGGTGTCGGGGCGGCCGCGCCCGTCCGGGCCCCGGTCCGGGACGACGGGGACGAGCGTGGTCTGCGGGCCGTGCACGAACGAGGTCGCCCACGAGCCGTGCACGTGCCACATCAGGACTCTCATCGGGTGGGGACCTCCTGTTCCGGGACGGCCGCCACGACCTCCACGGCCGCGGCGACCTCGTCGGCGGTGACGGACGCCAGGCACGGGTGCCCGTCCACCGGGCACTCGCGGGCGCGGGTGTCCTTGCAGGGGGCCTGCTGGTCGCCCAGCAGCGCCATCGGCACCCCGAACGGGGCCCACCGCGCCGCCGGGACCGTCGGGGCGAACAGCGACACCACCGGCGTGCCGACGGCCGCCGCGAGGTGCGCGGGACCGGTGTTGCCCGCGACCACCGCCCGCGCGCCCGCCAGGACCGAGGCGAGCTCCGGCAGCGACGTCCGCCCGCCCAGGTCCAGGCCGCACTCGCCGGCGACCCGTGCGGTCAGCTCCTTCTCGTCGCCGTGCCCGGTGACGACGACCCGGTGGCCCGCCGCGTCGAGCAGCCGCACGGCCTCGGCGCAGCGTTCCGGCGGCCACGCCCGCGCCGGCACCGACGTCCCGGGATGGACGATCACGTAGCCGGGGCCGCCCGTGAGGTGGGCGGTGTCGGGCAGCGGCCCGCGCACCCGCAGCCGGGTGTCGGCCGGGGCCGGGAACCCGGCGTCCTCGGCCAGCGCGAGCATCCGCAGCGGCTCGGGGATGTCGGCGTCGGGCCGGTGCCGCAGATCCAGCAGCGACCCGGGGTAGTCCTCGCTGATCCCCCCGATCCACGGGGTGCCCGCCAGCCGCAGCAGCAGCGCCAGCGGCAGCGGCGACTGGTGGAACGACGTCAGGATCAGCGCCCGGTCGAAGCCCCGCACCAGCTCGACGAGCCGCTCGACGTCGTCCCGCCGGACGGGGCCGGGCTCGGGGTCGATCCAGGGCGCGCACCACTCGATCACCCGGTCCACCCCGGGCAGCAGGTCGGCGGCGGCCCGGCCGCGCGGACCGCACAGGAACGCCACCTCGTCGGCGCGCTCCGCCACCGCCCGCACGGCGGGCCCGGCGAGCAGCACGTCGCCGATGTTGTCCTGGCGTGCGACGAGGACCTTCATCGGCGCCGCCCTCCGCCCAGCACGAGTTCGACGGCCGCGCGCAGCGTCGGCGCCGTCTCCTTCGCCGCCGCGATCTCCGCGGGCAGCGTCCGCGCGGTCGGCACCAGGATGCCGCGGGCGCCCGCCGCGGCGGCGGCCTCGACGTCCCGGCCGATGTCGCCGATCACCGCGATCTCCGACGGCAGCGCCCCGAGCCGCCGCGCCGCCCGCTCGATCATGCCGGGGGCGGGCTTGCGGCAGCCGCACCCGTCGTCGCCGTCGTGCGGGCAGAACTCCCACACGTCGATGCGTCCGAGCAGCTCCTCGACGCGCGCGTTCACCCGGCGCACGTCGCCCGCCGTGATGCGGCCCTTCGCCACCCCCGACTGGTTCGACACGACCCCGATCCGCACGCCGTGCCGGCGGAGCCGGTCCAGCGCCCGCCGCGCCCCCGGCATCGGCTCGACCCGCGCCGGGTCGCCGTTGTAGGGGACGTCCCGTATCAGGGTGTCGTCGCGGTCGAACAGCACCACCCGGGGCCCGGCCCACGGCCGCGCCCGCCCGTGCAGGACGAGCCCCCGCAGCCGGTGCCGCACCGCCACGGGCGGGATCACGACGCTGGTCACGGCCATCTTCGCGATCTCCCCGGCCGTCCGGGGCCCCGGACGGATCCGCTCCGCCGCGAACCGCACGGTCAGCCCGGCCCAGGCGGCCCCCGCCGCCACCGCCACGGCCCCGCCGGGCGGTCGGCGCAGGGCCGCGGGCGCCGCCGCCAAGGCCAGGGCGGCCGCGGCGGTGGTGAGGACGTGCTCGCGGAGGCGGCCGCGGCCCTCGCCGGCGCGGGCGCGCCAGGACGGGCCGTGCAGGCGCCGCATCAGCACGTCGTCGGCGTTGCCCGCCTGCGCCCGGACGGACGCCCAGAAACCGGCGGGGCGGACCGGGTGCGTGATCTCGCGGTCGCCCCGGACGAGGACGCGGCCGGTGTCGAGAACGCGCAGCGCGAGGTCGGCGTCCTCCCGGTACGCGCGCCGGAACCGCTCGTCGAAGCCGCCGACCTCGGCGAGGGCGCCGCGCCGGTAGGCCATGTCGGCGGTGATCCATGCGGCGTCCTCGAGCCCGGCGGTGTTGCGCTCCCAGTCGGTGGGACGGCGGCCCTGCGGGCGCGGCACGACGACGCGGCCCTGCGAGCCGGCGACCTCGGGCGGCAGGCCCGCGAGGTCGGCGGCGAGGCGCTCCGGCCAGTCGGGGCCGGGGAGGACGTCGTCGTCGAGGAACGCGATCCATTCGGTCGCGGCGGCGCGCCAGGCGCCGTCGCGGGCGGCGGCCGCGCCGCGCCCGCCCGAGCGCAGCACGCGCAGCGCCCGCCCGCC
>NZ_JBHTJA010000064.1:0-39593 GCF_042675525.1 Actinomadura sediminis | reverse complement strand
TCCAGGACGCGGCCGGACGCGCCGGCGAGCAGCTCGCCCGCGTCGGCATCGGCGAGTACGCCCGCCGCTCGGACCGCGCCGTCCCGCCCGACGTCGCCCGGCTCGCCGACCTGGCGCGCGCGCTCGCCGCGGACCCGTCCGTCCTGCTCTTGGACGAGCCGTGGACGGGCCTGCCCGAGCGGCGGTCGCGGGCGCTGGAGGTGCTGCTGCGCGACCTCGCCGCCGAGGGCCTGGCGATCCTGGTCGCCGGGCACGACCTGGAACCGGTCCTCGGCGTCTGCGACGTCGTGCACGTCCTGGACGGCGGCCGGGTCGTCGCGAGCGGTCCCCCGGCCGAGATCCGCGCGTCCGCCCGCGCCCGCGGCGCCCACCGGAACGCACACCCCCCGAACGCCCGCCTCACGCCCCGCTGAGCCCCCCCGCCGGCCTCCAGGCGGCAGGCTCCACCGCCCCTCACGACCGGCAGCCGGATGGCTCCGCTGTTCCGGGGTCCCGGTGCGACGACGGCGGCCGTCGAGCCGGTCGCCGTGGAGCCGCTCGGGGACGGCGCGACCGCGTACCGGATCGTCGACGCGAGCGGCGTCGCCTCGCACCGGGTGGCGATCGCCCGGATGCCCGGCCATCTGATCGAGGTCCGGATCCCGGCCCAGTCGCCCGAGCCGCCCGGCGACATGGCCGTCCGGTTGCGGCGGGTCGCGCGGGCCGCCTACGAGCGGGCGGCGGCGACCCTCGGGCGAGGGACTCCGCCCGGGACCCGGAAATGCGCACCGGGTGATAATGGGAGTCCGCCACCGTGATCGACTCGTCCAGCATCCGGAGGAACGCCGATGGGCACCGCCGACCGTCCCGTGCGCGAAGCACTGCTGGACGCCGCGCACGCGCTGCTGGTCGAGCGGGGGTACCGGGGCCTGCGGATGCAGGACGTCGCCTCCGCCGCGGGGGTGAGCCGCCAGACCGTCTACAACGAGTTCGGCGACAAGTGGGGCCTGGCGCAGGCGGTGGTGATCCGCGACAACGACCGGTACCTCGACGGCATCGACCAGGTGCTGTCGGAGCACGCCGACCTGTTCGACGCGGTGGTCGCGGCCGTGCGGTACACGCTGGAGACGTCGGCGGACGACCAGCTGAAGAAGGCGGTGCTCACCGGCGCGGGTGGGGAGGAGCTGCTGCCGCTGCTGACGACGCAGGCGGAGCCGCTGCTGTTCACCGCCAGCGCCCGGCTCACCGACCACGCGACGCGGCAGTGGCCGGATCTGGACGCGGCGGCGCTGGCCGAGGCCGCGGACGCGGCCGTCCGGCTGACGATGAGCCACCTCATGCTGCCGTCCGGGCCGCCCGAGCGGGCGGCGCTCTCCGTCGCCCGGATGGTGGCGGGCTACCTGGCCGCCGGAAAACCGGGTGACGCCGCCGGGCGCGCGCGGTAGCGACCCGAGACCTGCTTGTCCTGCGATGCACTCAATCCACCATCCGGCGCGGGACGGCGGGTGCCGCGCGGCGCGGCGGCGCGCGGGGGCGACGCCGAGCTGGACGCGTTCCTGCGGGAGTTCCGGGTGGTCACGCCGCTGGACCATCGCGACCCGCGGGCGGCGCGCCGGCCGGACGTCGTGGCCGCGTGGCGGCGCGACCCGAAGCAGGAGGCGCCGTGGGCCTACAAGGACATCGGCCCGGTGGTGTCGGCCCTGCACGGCGGCGGCGTCGCGTCGCCGGTCGCGGAGCTGCGGCCGCTGCTGACCGTGAAGGGGTGAGGCCCGGCCGGGTCAGGGCGCGGTCTCGATGTGGACGACCTTGACCGCGGTCATCTCGTCGAGCAGTTCGGGCCCGTACCCGAAGCCCTCTCCGGAGGCGCCGCGCGGGGTGGCGGCGCCTCCGGGGGCGCCGCCGAACACGGCGTTGACCTTGACGGTCCCGACGGGCAGGTCCCGCCAGGCGCGCTGCGCGTGGGCCATGTCGCGCGTGAGGACGGTCGCGGCGAGGCCGTGGCGGGCGCGGCGCGCGGCGTCCAGTGCCTCGTCGAAGGACGCGACGGCGCGGACGGGCGCGACGGGCCCGAACGTCTCCTCGGCCATGATCGCCATGGCGTCGGTGCAGCCGTCCAGCACGGTCGCCGGGTAGAACGCGCCGGGGCCGTCCGGGATCTCGCCGCCGGCCAGGACGCGCGCGCCGTCGGCGACGGCCTTCTCGACGTGCTCGTGCACCTGGGCGCGGTGGCGTTCGTCCACCAGCGGCCCGAGTTCGGTGCCCGGGTCGAAGCCCGGTCCCGTCCGGACGGCGCGGGCGCGTTCGGTGAGCGCGTCGAGGAACGCGGCGTGCAGCGACTCGTGCACGTAGATCCGTTCGACGGAGGTGCAGATCTGCCCGGCGTTCGCGAAGCACCCGAGGGCGGCCTGCCCGGCCGCCCAGCGGGGGTCGACGCCCGCGTCGACGATGAGCGGGTCGGTGCCGCCGTTCTCCAGGAGCGCCTTCGCGCCGTTGCGGGCGGCCAGCTCGGCGATGCGGCGGCCCGCGCGGGTGGAGCCGACGTGCGCGACGACGTCGGGGCGCGGGTCGGCGGCCAGCGCGTCGCCGGTGCCGCCGTCGCCGGTGACCAGGTTGAGGACGCCGTCCGGCAGGGCTCCGGCGAGCAGCTCGGCGAGCAGCGCGCCGGTGTGCGGGGTCCGCTCGGACGGCTTGTGCGCCACCGTGTTGCCGGTGACGACGGCGGCGCCGATCAGCCCGCAGGCGATGGCGACCGGATCGTTCCACGGTGTGATCACCGCGACGACGCCGCGGGGCTCGCGGACCATGAGGTCGGTCGCCGTGCGGCCGCCCTGCAGGCTGCGGCCGCCGTGCAGCGGGCCCAGCTCGGCGTACTGCCGCAGGGTGCCGATCCCGGCCTCGACGCCGCCGCGGGCGTCGTCCGCGGGCTTGCCCATCTCGGAGGTGACCAGCGCGGCCAGCTCGTCGGCCCGTTCCTCGACGGCGTCGGCCGCGGCGCGCAGCGCGGCGCCGCGCTCGGCGGCCGGGACGGCGGACCAGCCGCCCGGCGCGGCGGACGCGGCGGACACGGCGTCCTCGGCGTCGGCGGCGGAGCAGATCGGCACCTCCCCCACCGGCTCCCCGGTCGCGGGGTCGGTCACCGTGAACGTCTCGTCCCCGGTGCCGCCGCTCCACCGGCCGCCCGCCAGCGTCCAGCCGTCCCGCACTCGCATCCGAACCTCCGCGTCGTCTCGTCTGTCGTCGGGTCCCGCCTACCCGGGAGGGGCCGGTTCAATGGCCGCCACCCGATGTCAGTGACCACTTACCGGGTCGGCTACGGTGGGACCCGAGCGGACGCCGAACAGGACGGACACCAGGAGGCTTGCGTGGACTTCGACCTGCCGGAGAGCGCGATCGCGGTGCGCGACGGCGTGCGGGCGATCGCCGGGAAGTACGACCAGGAGTACTGGAGCCGCTGCGACGCCGAGAAGCGGTGGCCCGAGGAGGTGTGGCGGGAACTGGTCGCGGGCGGCTGGCACAGCCTCGCGATCCCCGAGGAGCACGGCGGCGCCGGGCAGGGCCTCCTCGAGCTCGCGGTCGCGCTGGAGTCGCTGGCCGAGGGCGGCGCGGGCGGTGCCGCGTCGTTCATGTACCTGCTCACCCCGGCGTTCGGCGGGCTCACCATCGCCCGCCACGGGACGGACGCGCAGCGCGCCGAGTTCCTCCCGAAGATCGCCGCCGGGGAGCTGGAGACCTGCTTCGCGATCACCGAGCCCGACGCGGGCAGCAACGCCATGAACATCTCCACCCACGCCCGCCGCGACGGCGACGGCTACGTCGTGACCGGCCAGAAGATCTGGATCTCCGGGATGGAGCGCGCCGACTTCCTCGTGCTGGTCACCCGGACGATCCCGGCCGCCGAGGCGCGCCCGCGCACCGCGGGCTTCACCGTCCTGCTCGTGGACGTCGGGGAGGCCGTCGAGGCGGGCACGCTGACGTACCGGCCGATCCCGAAGCTCGGCACGAACACCGTCGCGTCCAGCATGGTGTTCCTGGACGGCGTGCGGGTGCCGGCCGGCCGGGTGCTCGGTGAGCCCGACCGGGGCTTCGCCGTCCTGTGGGACATCCTCAACCCCGAGCGCATCCTCGCGGCGGCCGGCGGCGTCGGCTCCGGCGAGCTGGTGCTGCGGATCGCCTGCGACTACGCGCGCGACCGCGCGCCGTTCGGGCGGCCGATCGGCGCGAACCAGGGCGTCGCGTTCCCCCTCGCCCGGATCAAGGCGCAGGTGGAGCTGGCCCGGCTGATGACCTACAAGGCGGCCTGGCTGTGGGACCGCGGCCGGCCGTGCGGCTCGGAGGCCAACATCGCCAAGCTCACCGCGGCGGACGCCGCGTGGCAGGCGGCCGACCGCGCGTTCCAGACGTACGGCGGGATGGCGTACTCGCTCGAGTACCCGGTCGCCCGGATGTTCCGCGACGCCCGCATCGCCAAGAACATCCCGGTCGCCGAGGAGCTCGTCCTCGCCCACATCGCCCAGCACGAGCTGGGGCTGCCGCGCTCGTACTGAGACTCCGCCCCTCCGGGTGTTGCCGAGATCACACCGGCCGGGCGAGCATGAGGGGCGTCACCGCCCTCAGCGCCGAGGAGACCCGCGATGCCCAGGTCCTACGCCAGCGCCGTGCTCAACGCGACCGCCGACGACGTGTGGTCCTACCTGCGCGACTTCGGGAACGTCGCCGAGTGGATGCCGGGCGTGGAGACCGGCGTCATCGAGGACGGCGGCCCCGCCGACCGGATCGGCTGCGTCCGCCGGCTCATCGGCCCCGGCGACTCGGTGTTCCGCGAGCGCCTCACCGCCCACGACGACGCCGGCCGCGCCTACCGCTACGAGATCCTCGAATGCCCGCTGCCGGTGCGGGACGTGCGCGGCCGGCTGCGGGTCTCCCCCGTGACCGGACCCGTCACCGGGCCCGACACCGGGCCCGGCCGGTCGTTCGTGGAATGGTCGGCGGACTTCACCGCCGACGCGGGCGACGAGCTCGCCATGGGCCGCACGCTCGAACGCGGCATCTACGCGACGGGCCTGGAGGCGCTCGCCCGCCGGTTCGGCTGACCCGCCCGGTCAGCCGAACTCGGGCGGGCGCTTCTCGCGGAGCGCCGCCACGCCCTCGCGCACGTCCAGCCCGGTGAACCCGAAGAACTCCATCGCCAGCGACGCGTCGAACGCCGGCCCCGCCGCCCGCAGCCAGTTGTTGAGCGCGTACTTGGTGAACCGGATCGCCTCGGCGGGCCCGGCCGCCAGCCGGCCGGCGATCTCCAGCGCCCGGTCGTGCACCTCGGCGTCGTCCACGCACAGCGACACCAGGCCGATCCGCTCGGCCTCCTCGCCGGTGAGGACGTCGTTGAGCAGCAGGCGGTACTTCGCCTTCGCCATCCCGCACAGCAGCGGCCACACGATGACCGCGTGGTCGCCGGCCGCGACGCCCAGCCGGGTGTGCCCGTCGATGATCTTCGCCGAGCGGCCCGCCACCGACACGTCCGCGAGCAGCGCCACCGCCAGCCCCGCGCCGACCGCCGGGCCCTGGATCGCGCTGACCACCGGCTTCGAGCAGTCGATCACGTTCATCACGATGTCGCGGGCCTCGCGCATGATCCGGCGCCGCGCCGCGTGGTCGTCCATCATCTCCTCGATCATGGACAGGTCGCCGCCCGCCGAGAACGCCTCGCCCTCCCCGCGCACCACGATCGCGCGCACCTCGTCGTCGGCGTCCGCGTCCCGCCAGATCCGCGCGAGCTCCCCGTGGCCGACCGCGTCGACCGCGTTCAGCCGTCCCGGCGCGCTCAGCGTCACCCGCAGCACCCCCGGCGCCGCCCGGTCGATCCGCAGCCGCTCGTACGTCCCGTACCGGTCGCTCATGACGCCTCCCGCTCGCAGTGGCCGAATGCCGTTCGCAATCGTGCCACGGCGTACGCCACCGCCTCGGCACCGGCGTCGAACACCTCCGGCAGCAGGAAGAACGAGTGCACCATCCCGTCGTAGCGCCGCAGCTCGACCGGCACCCCCGCCGCCGCGAGGCGCCGCGCGTACGCCTCGCCCTCGTCCCGCAGGATGTCGCACTCCGCGGTGATCACCGTCGCGGGCGCGGCACCGCGCAGATCGGGGGCGCGCAGCGGCGCGAGCCGCGGATCGCGCGGGTCGGCGCCGCCCCGGTACAGGTCCATGAAGCGCGACAGCGTCGCGGCGTCGAGCCCGTAACCGCTGCCGTACTCCCGCCAGCTCGCGGCGTCCCGCGCCGTGTCGGTCACCGGGTAGACCAGCAGCTGGTGCGCCAGGGACACGCCCCGGTCGCGGGCGAGCAGCGCGACCGCGGCCGCGAGGTTCCCGCCCGCGCTGTCGCCGGCCACCGCCACCGCCCCCGGCACGGTCCCGAACCGTCCCGGCTCCCGGACGGCCGCCGCGACGACCGCCCACGCGTCGTCCACCGCGGCCGGGAACGGATGCTCGGGCGCCAGCCGGTACCCGACGCTCAGCACCGCGCAGCCCGCGTCCGCCGCGAGGTCGCGGCACAGGCCGTCCACGTTCTCGATCCCGCCCAGCACCCAGCCGCCGCCGTGCAGGTACACCACGGCCGGCAGCGGCCCCTCCGCCGGGCGGTAGAGCCGCACCGGCACCGGGCCGCCCGGGCCCCGCACGGTCAGGTCGTCCACGAACGGCAGCTCGCGGCCCTCGACGGGGACCACCGCCCCGACCCGCTCCCGCATCTCCGCGATCGTGGGTTCCGCCGCGTCCGGGGGCCCCGCCGTCCAGGCCCGGAGCGTCTGCAGGTAGCTCACGGTCTGCGGGTGCAGCGGCATGCGGCGGCCTCCGGGGAAACGCGGCGGAATCTACCGGTTCGTCTTCCCCCGCCGCCGGGACGCCAACCGCTACCCGCCGCGCGCCGCCGTCACCAGCGCCTCGAACAACCGGCCGTCCTCCCCCTCCTCGGGATGCCACTGCACGGCCAGCCCGAACCGGTGCCCCTGCAGCTCCGCGGCCTCGACGACCCGGTCGTCCGCCCACGCCACCGCCGCCAGCCCCTTCCCGAGCCGCCCCACCGCCTGGTGGTGCAGCGTCGGCACGTCCGCGGACTCGCCGAGCACCTTCCCGGTCAGGCTGTTCGGGGCGATCCGCACCGCGTGCGTCCCCATCCGCCCCCGCACCGGCGCGTGCCCCTCGTGCCCGACCGCCTCCGGGAGATGCTGCACGAGTGTCCCGCCCCGCGCCACGTTCAGGATCTGCAACCCCCGGCAGATCGCCAGGAACGGGACGTCCGCGTCCACCACCGCCCGGGCCAGCGCGAGCTCGAACCGGTCCCGCTGCGGCTGCGGCGGGTCCGTCTCGGGATGCCGCTCCGCCCCGTACAGCTCGGGGTCCACGTCGGCGCCGCCCGCGAGCACGATCCCGTCCAGCCGCTCGACCAGCGCGCCCACCCCCCGCAGCGACGCCGTCGGGGGCAGCAGCACCGGCACCCCGCCCGCCCGCTCCACCGACCGCACGTACGAGACCGGCAGGAGCGCCGCCTCCCGCACCCACATGCCCCAGCGCGCCGGTTCCTGACACGCGGTGACGCCGATGAGCGGCACCCGGCCGACCTCTGACATGGGTCGTTCCCCTCTCCCGGCCGGTGTCCGCGGCCGGGCGGCTCGTCCGTCAGGAGAGTCCCCCCACCATGTCGTCCCCGCCTCCCCCGCCGCAAGAGGGCGCACCCGTCACCGGCGCGTCACCAGCCCGCGCGTTCCCGCAGATAGGCGCCCGTCTCCGCGTCCGCCGGATAGAACGACTCGATCGCCAGCTCCGCGACCGTGATGTCGACCGGCGTACCGAACGTCGCGATCGTGCTGAAGAACGACAGGTCACGGCCGTCCACCCGGATCCGCAGCGGGACGAACACCTCGTGATCCGCCGGCGGCGCGATCGCCTCGCCGACGTCCCCCGGGAAGTCCCGCAGCTCCCGGTACAGCTGCGCCAGCGACGCGTCCGCCGTCAGCCGCACGTGCCGCCGCACCCGGTCGATCATGTGGGCGCGCCACTCCGCCAGGTTCAGGATGTTCTTCGCCATCCCGTCCGGGTGCATGCTCAGCCGCAGCACGTTCAGCGGCGGCTCCAGCAGCTCCGGCGGCGCGCCCTCCGTGAACAGCGCCGCCGCGCCGTTCGCGTCGATCAGGTTCCAGAACCGGTCCACGACCACCGCCGGGAACGGCTCGTGCCCCTGCAGCACCTGCTTCAGCGCCGCCCGGACCGCGTCCATCCGCGGCTCCTCGATCGGCGTCTCCTCGAACACCGGCGCGAACCCGGCCGCCACCAGCAGCAGGTTCCGGTCCCGCAGCGGGACGTCCAGGTGCTCGGCGAGCCGCAGCACCATCTCCCGGCTCGGCGCCGACCGCCCCGTCTCCACGAAGCTCAGATGCCGCGTCGACACCCCCGCCTCCGACGCCAGCTCCAGCTGGCTGAGCCTCCGCCGCTGCCGCCACGCCCGCAACTGCTCCCCGATCGGCCGCACATCGCTCATGATCGTCGTCACCGCACCGACGCTACCGGCCGCACCGCACGGCGGCGATGACGTCCGAGGTAATGGACCGGCCCCCGCGTGCTCGCGAAGCTGGGGTCCGTCCGACACCTCAGGAGGAACGATGACGCCCGCACCCGACCGCCTCGTCGACGCCATGCCGTTCGCCCGCGCCCTCGGCGTCGAGATCGACACCGCGGGCCCCGATGAGGTCACCGGCCGCCTCGACTGGGCGCCCGACCGCTGCACCGCGGGCGGCGTCCTGCACGGCGGCGCCCTCATGGCCCTCGCCGACACGCTCGGCGCCGCGTGCGCGTTCCTCAACCTCCCCGAAGGCGCGTCGACCACGACGCTCGAATCCAAGACGAACTTCTTCCGCGGGGTCCGGAACGGCCGCGTGCGCGGGACATCGCGTCCGCTGCACGTGGGCCGCACCTCGATCGTCGTCCAGACCGACCTGCACGACGACGACGGCCGCCGTGTCGCCCAGGTGACGCAGACGCAGGCCGTCCTACGGGCCTGACGGTTCCGCCGGAGGCCGCGCCCTGCTCATACGAGCCCGGGGCTTTACGTTGTAGATCATTTGCGGACGTGGTCGTCGAAGAACGCGAAGAGGCGCGACCAGGCGTCCGGGGCGTTCTCGCGTCCCCTGCCCATGCCGAAGACGATCTTCGAGACGGGGCCGAGCGGACCCGGCGGCTCGGTGTCGGTGAGGAACCCGTGGCCGGTGCCCGGGTACTCCTTCACGTCGTGCGGCACGCCGGCGTCGGTCAGCACCCGCTCCAGCTTCCGCGCCGTCCCCCGCAGGGTGGGGTCCGCGGCGCCGTACCCGGCGACGATCGGGCACGCGTCCCGCAGCGCCTCCTCGGGGCGGCGCGGCAGCATGCCGTAGTTCACCGCGGCCGCGCGAAAGTCGTACCGCGCCGCCGCGACGAGCGCGAAACCGCCGCCCATGCAGAAGCCGCACACCCCGATGTCGCCGGTGCAATCGTCCCGTCCGGCCAGCCAGGCCCGCGTCGCCTCGATCGCGTCGTAGGTCGCACCGCGCCCGGCGCGCATGTCGCGCATCGCCTTGGTGACGCACCGCAGCCACGGCGCGCCGCCGTACAGGTCGGGCAGCACGGCGAGGTAACCGTGCGCGGCGAAGCGGTCGGCCTGGGCGCGCATGTCCGCGGTCGGCCCGAGGGCCTCGAACAGGACGACCACGCCGGGCCAGGGCCCCTCCCCCTCGGGGACGGCCAGGTACCCGGGAAGGTCACGTGATCCGGTGGGAATCTCGACGTCCGTCATACCGCCCAAGCCTCCCGCAACCGGGGGCCGGCGCCCAGGGCCCGACGGTGATCCCCCGGGGGTTACCGGTGGATCAGACCTTGCGCCACTGCGGGACCCACGCGCCGTCCTCGACGACGTAGTCGCCGAACAGGTCGGGGGCCTCCTTGCGCAGCACCTCGCCGATCTTGCCGAAGAGCAGGCGGATCTCCTCCTCGGCGCCGGGGGCGGTGCGGTTCTCCAGGGTGTGCCGGAGCGTGCGGACGTTGGCCGTCCACACGAGGCCGGTCGCGACGCCCTCCGGAGCGAAGCGGCGCATGAACGACGTCTTGTGCTTCTTCTCCTTGAACGGCACGCCCTCGTCGTCCAGGCCGAAGTGGTCGGCCATCCAGCCCTGGAACTCCTCCATCTGCTCGAGCAGGGCGGTGGCGCGCTTCATCAGCTCGGCGTCCTCGCGGGCCCACTCGGGGAACCAGAACGGGATGTCCTGGAGCCGGACGAACCGGAGCGACTCCTGGGAGATCGCCACACCGGGACGGTGCCGCACGAGTTCGTGGGTGAGGACGCGGCTGCAGTTGTGCAGGACGAAGCTGAAACTGACGTGCTCGAGCACCGACCCGTGGAGGCTCCGGAGGATGTTCTCGAGGTACTGGCCCTGGTCGGTCCGGACCTTGGTCACGTTGGGGTTGAGACCGGGCTCCCACGAGCGGTAGCAGAGCCGCCCCGCGAACTCGGCGAGGTTCTGCGGATCGTTCAGCTCCGCGTCGAGCTCGCCGCGGTCGAGCCGCGCCAGCCAGCTCTCCCCGCCCACGTCCCGCAGGTACCGGGCGACCTCCTCGTAGTCCAGCTCCGGCCGTGCGACGAGGTACACCTCGGGCTCGACGCTCTTCACTCTCGCATCCCCCTACGCTCCGCTTCGGTCGCCCTAAGGAAACCATCATCCCGGCGTGCCCGCGACATGGGCGCACGCCGAGGCCGTCAGGTGCGTCCGGGTGTGATGCTGCTGGGTGCATGACGCACACTGGTGGGATTCGTCTGGTTGGAGGGGCGCGATGGACGTTCCGGCGCGGGAAGCGCACGCGGGGGCCGAACTGAAGGTACTGGGGGCCTGCCCGCTCGACTGCCCCGACGGCTGCTCGTGGGTGGTCACCGTGCGCGACGGCGAGGCGGTGCGGCTCCGCGGCAATCCCGAGCACCCGTACACGCGGGGCGCGCTGTGCGCGAAGGTGAACCGGTGGCTCGAGCGGGCGGCCCAGCCGGACCGGATCCTGCACCCGATGCGCCGGGTCGGCCGCAAGGGCGAGGGACGGTTCGCGCGGATCTCGTGGGACGAGGCGCTCGGCGAGATCGCGGAGCGCCTCGAGGACGTCGTCCGGGAGCACGGCGGCGAGGCGGTCTGGCCGTACTGGGGCACCGGGACGCTGGGGTACCTGCAGGGGCTCGAGGGGTACTCGGGCCGGCGGTTCTTCAACGTGCTCGGCGCGTCGGCGCACTACGCCAACATCTGCTCCGCGGCGGGCAGCGCGGGCATGGAGGCGACGGTCGGTTCGGCGGGCGGCATGGACCCGGAGGACCTCGCGCACGCCGGGCTGATCCTCCTGTGGGGGTCGAACCCGCTGACGAGCGGCCACCACGTGTGGAAGTTCGTGCAGGACGCGCGCAGGGCCGGGGCGCACCTGGTCGCGATCGACCCCGTGCGGACGCGGACGGCGCAGCAGGCGGACGAGCACCTCGCGCCGCTCCCCGGGACGGACGCGGCCCTCGCGCTCGGCCTCCTGAACGTCGTCGTCGGGGCGGGCGCGCAGGACGAGCGGTTCCTGCGGGAGCACACGGCGGGCTGGGCGCAGTTCCGGGAGCGGATCGCGGCGTGCCCGCCGGAGCGCGCGGCGGAGATCACCGGGGTTCCGGCCGAGCGGATCGCGGCGCTCGGCGAGCGGATCGCCCGGACGCGGCCGACCGCGATCCGCGCGACGCAGGGGCTGCAGCGGCACGCGGGCGGCGGGACGGCGCTGCGGGTGCTGGCGTCGTTCGCCGCGGTGACGGGCGACTGGGCGCGGCGCGGCGGCGGCCTGGCCTTCTCGACGTCCGGCCACAACCGCCTGAACAAGGCGGCGCTTTGGCGGGACGACCTGCGGCCCGGGCCGGTGCGGACGCTGTCGATGACGCGGCTCGGCGAGGGGCTCCTGGACGTCCAGGACCCGCCGGTCAAGGCGCTGTTCGTGATCGCCGCGAACCCGGTGGGCAGCACCCCGCACCAGAACCGGGTGCGGGCGGGCCTGGCGCGCGAGGACCTGTTCACGGTCGTGATGGAGCAGTTCCCGACGGACACGGTCGACTACGCCGACATCGTGCTCCCGGCGACGGCGCAGCACGAGCACACGGACCTGCACGAGGGGTACGGACACCTGTACCTGACGTGGAACGAGCCGGCGGTGGCGCCCCCCGGGGAATGCCTGCCGACGACCGAGACGTTCCGGCGGCTGGCGCGGCGGATGGGGTTGACCGAGCCGAGCCTGTACGACTCGGACGAGAGCCTCGCCGAGCAGCTCGTCGCGTCCGACCACCCGTGGATGGCGGGCGTCACGCTGGACCGGCTGCGCAAGGAGGGTTTCGTGCGCATGTCGGTCCCGGACCCGTTCCTGCCGTACGCCGAGGGGTTCCCGACGCCGTCGGGGCGGCTGGAGTTCCCGCGCGAGGCGTACGTTCCCCCGGCGGAGGTCGCCGACCCGGAGCGGGCGGCGCGGTACCCGCTGGCGCTGATCTCGGCGGCCTCGCACGAGTTCCTGAACACGCAGTTCGCGAACAATCCGGAGCTGCGGCGCCGGGCGGGCGACCTGGCCGTCCGGCTGCATCCGGACGACGCCGCCGCGCGCGGCCTCGCGGACGGGCAGCGGGTCCGGGTGGCCAACGACCGGGGCGGCTTCGACGCGGTCCTGCGGGTGACCGACCAGGTCAGGCCGGGCGTCGCGGCGACGCCGAAGGGACACTGGGCGAAGTTCTCCGGCGGGTCGAACGCCAACGCGGTCGTCGCCGAGCGCGACACCGACCTCGGCGCGGGCCCGGTGTTCCACGACACCCGCGTGGAGGTGACCGCCGCCGACGCTCCCGGGTGAGCCACGGAACGCTCGCCGCCCCGGCGAGGCGCACTACGGCTCCGGGGACCGCGCCCGGCCGGGCCCCGGAGCCGTAGCGCCCGCCGGTCGCCGGTGGTGCGCGGCCGGCGGGCGCGCCGGAGGCCTCACAGCAGGGCGTCGATCTCCCCGGTGAGGGCGCGCTTGGCCGCGTCGTCCAGGCAGGACGCGGTGACGGCGTTGCGGGCGAGGGCGGCGAGGTCGTCGCGGCCGAACCCGAACGCCTCGGCCGCGGCGCGGTACTCGCCGGTGAGGGTCGTGTCGAACATGGGCGGGTCGTCGCTGTTCAGCGTGACGAACAGGCCCGCCTCCAGCATGCGCGGCAGCGGATGGCCGGCGAGGGCGGCGACCTGGCCGGTGCAGACGTTGGAGGTCGGGCAGACCTCGAGGGGCGTGCCGGTGTCGCGCAGGCGGGCCATGAGCCGCTCGTCGCGGACGCAGGCGATCCCGTGCCCGATGCGCTCGGCGCCGAGGTGGTCGAGGGCCTCCCAGATGGTCTCGGGGCCGGTCATCTCGCCCGCGTGCGGCAGGCTGCGGAGCCCGGCGGCGCGGGCGGCGCGGAACGCGTCCCGGATCTCGTCGCGGATCGGGGCGCGCATCTGCTCGATGCCGCCGATCCCGAAGCCCACGAGCGCCTCCGCCGGGTGCTCCAGCGCCGCCGTGACGGTGCCCCGCACCCCCTCGATCCCGAAGTCGGCGGGGATGTCGTAGATGTAGGCGACCTGGACGCCGTGCCGCCCGCGCGCCTCCCGGGCGGCGAGGTCGAGCGCCTCCCGCACCGCGTGGTGCGGGATCCCCGCGCGGACGTGCGACTGCGGGGTGACGGTCAGCTCGACGTACCGGACGTTCTGGGCGGCGAGGTCGCGGGCGGCGCCGAGGACGAGCGTCGCGACGTCCTCGGGCGTCCGGACGAGATGGTTGACGCGGTCGTAGACCTGGGCGAAGTGCGGGAAGTCGGTGAAGGTGTAGAACGCGCGCAGTTCACGCTCGTCCACGGGCACGCCGCCGTCGGGGTGCCGGCGGGCGAGTTCCAGGACGGTGGGGACGGACGCCGAGCCCACGAGATGGACGTGGAGCTCGACCTTGGGAAGGGCGTCGATGAACGCCTCGATGGTCGTCGTCTGGGTCGGCACGCGGCGACGCTAACAGCGGTTCGAGCAGCCGGAACAGAGAAACCGGACGATCCTGCCACGAAATTGTGAAGATCGCCCGCAGCGGGCACGATGGGGGTGTGCGCGCGTCCCGGTTGATCTCCCTCGTCCTGCTCCTGCAGTCGCGCGACCGCATGACGGCGGCCGAGCTGGCGCGGGAGCTGGAGGTGTCGGAGCGGACCGTGTACCGGGACGTGGAGGCGCTGTCGGCGGCCGGGGTCCCGGTGTACGCCGAGCAGGGCCGGGCGGGCGGCTACCGCCTCGTAGCCGGGTACCGGACACGGCTGACCGGGCTCAGCCGGGAGGAGGCCGAGGCGCTCTTCCTGTCGGGCCTGCCGGGCCCGGCCGGGGACATGGGCCTCGCCGACGCCGTGGCCGCCGCCGAGCTGAAGGTGCTCGCCGCGCTGCCGGGCCCGCTGCGGGACGCGCCCGCCCGCGCCGGGCAGCGGTTCCACCTGGACGCGCCCGGCTGGTTCCACGCGCCCGACCCGCCGCCGCTGCTGCGGGAGCTCGCCGCGGCCGTCTGGTCCGACGCGGAGGTCGAGTTGCGGTACCGGCGCAAGGACGGCGAGGTGACGCGGACGGCCGAACCGTACGGGCTCGTCCTGAAGAACGGCACCTGGTACCTGGTGGCGCTGGTCGGCGGCCGGGGCCGCACCTACCGGGTGGACCGGGTCGGGGCGGTGACGCCGACGGGCGCCACGTTCGACCGCGACGTCGACTTCGACCTCGCGGGCTACTGGCGGGAGCAGGCGGACGCGTTCGCCCGGTCGATGCTGCGGGAGGAGATCACCGTGCGGCTCAGCCCGGCCGGGATGCGGGGGCTGCGGTTCGCGGCCGCCGAGCACGCGGCGCGCCGGGCCGCCGAGGAGGCCGGGGAGCCCGACGCGGACGGGTGGCGGACGACCGTGCTGCCGGTGGAGTCGCTCGAGGTCGCGGCGCACGAGCTGCGGATCCTCGGCGCGGACGTCGAGGTGCTGGACCCGCCGGGGCTGCGGGCGCGGATGGCCGAGACCGCCGCCCGGATCGCGGCGCTGTACGCGCGGCCGGGCGGCGGCTCCGGGCCGGATCAGCGGTAGCCGGTGACGTCGGCGGGCTTGCCGGCCAGCACGACCTCGGTGATGTAGGCGTAGGCGTCCGGGCGGTCGCCGTCGACGTCGGTGAACCCGTAGACCTTCGCGAGCCCGCCGCTGGACTGCGACGTCCCGTTCCAGCGGGCCCGCTCCGGATCGGCCGCGAGGGCCGCCACGGCCCGCCCGACGAACGCGGGCGTCTCGGAGATCGCGAAGTGGGGGTCCTTCTCCGCGTGGTCGCGCCAGTCGTCCTCGGTGACGCCGAAGTGCTCGAGCATCGCCTCCGACCGCAGCCAGCCGGGCGTCACCGACACGGCCGTCCCGCCGTACGGGGCGATCTCCACCGACTGGGCGAACGCCATCCGGATCACGGCGTTCTTGACCAGGTCGTAGAAGTAGCCGCATTCCCGGCGGTAGTCCGCGTTGAACTCGGCGGTCCCGTCGGTGATCTCGACGACGAGACCGCCGGGCTCGCGGATCAGCAGGGGCAGCGCCCGGTGGCTGGTGATGGCGTGGGTGTCGATGGCGAGCCGCAGCATCCGCAGCCCGTTCTCCAGCGACTGCTCCCACAGCGGCCTGCCGAACTCGAAGAGGTGGTCGCTCCCCCAGATGTCGTTGACCAGGACGTCGAGGCGGCCGCGCTCGTCGTCGATGCGGCGGACCAGGCCGGCCACCTGCGCGGGGTCCAGGTGGTCGACCCGGACGGCGACGCCCTCGCCGCCCGCCGCCGTGACGAGCGCGGCGGTGTCCTCGATGGTCTCGGGACGGTCCATCTCCGACCGCGCGGACCGGGTGGTCCGTCCCGTGCAGTACACGGTGGCTCCGGCGGCGCCGAGTTCGACGGCGATGCCGCGGCCCGCGCCCCGGGTGGCGCCGGCGACCAGCGCGACCTTCCCCGCCAGCGGCGCGCTCTCGGTTGCGTTCTCGCTCATGCCGCCGATGCTGGCAGCGATACCTGACAGCGCGCGTCAGTCTTTTTCCGGGCCGCCGGAGATCTTCTCGGGCGTCAGCCGAAGATGCTGACGCCGCCGGGGCCGACGAGCAGGCCGACGACGATGAGGACGATGCCCCAGAGCAGGTCGCGACGGGCGATCAGGACGTACGCGCCGGCGATCACGAGGATCACCGCGATGAGCCAAAGAATGAACATCATGCTGCCGGGGTCCCCCGGGGAAGGACCATGAAACACCCAATTGGATTCGGCCGACCGAAATCAGGGTTCTATGCCGGGCAAAGGACGGCCCGGGGTGCGGCCGCCGGTGCGGAGGAGGGAGCGCGCCTCCCTCCTCCGCCGGGATAACGGCGGTCACACGCGCCGCGGGCGACGCGGTGGCCGGAACCGATTCTGCCGTGCCGAGCCCGCCGAGGACAGCACCGCAAGGACCATTTCCTGCGGTCCGCAATCCACCTCCGGAATGACGTTCGGTTCATCACTCCGGAGGGGGCGGGCCGCGGGCGCGGTCAGCGGCAGAGCCGCAGCACGTTGGCCACGATGCGGTGCCCGGCGCCGCCCGCCGCGGTGAGGATCGACTCCGGATGGAACTGGACGGCCCAGCGCCGCCGCTCCGGGTTCTCGATCGCCATCACCACGTCACCGGTCGTCGCCGTCACCTGGAAGCCCCTCACCCGGTCGGGCGTGGCGTGCAGCGAGTGGTAGCGGGCCGCGGTGAACTCGTCCGGGAGCCCCGCGAACAGCCCGCCGCCGGTCACCTTCACCTGGCCCGGCTTGCCGTGCGACGGCTCGGGCAGCAGGTCCAGCGCACCGCCCGCGTGCTCGACCATCGCCTGCAGGCCGAGGCAGACGCCGAAGACGGGCAGGCCCCGGGCGTCCAGGGCGTCCAGCAGGGCGCCCGTCGCGAAGTCGTCCGGCCGCCCCGGGCCCGGCGACAGCACGACCAGGTCGGGGGCGTGCTCGTCCAGCAGTCGCGCGGGGAAGCCGTGCCGGAGCGTGACCACGTCCGCGCCGTGCTGCCGGAAGTAGTCGGCGAGGGTGTTGACGAACGAGTCCTCGTGGTCGACGAGCAGCACCTTCAGCCCGTCCCCCGGACGCTCCGGCGCGGGCTCCGGCTCCGCCGCCGCGTCGTCCCGCGCGGCCGCGAGAGCGCCCAGCAGCGCGCTCGCCTTCAGGTGCGTCTCGCGCTCCTCCTCGTCGGGGTCGGAGTCGTAGAGCAGCGTCGCGCCCGCCCGCACGGTCGCGACGCCGTCGCGGATCTGCGCAGTCCGGAGGGTGAGGCCGGTGTTCATGGACCCGTCGAACCCGACGAATCCGACCGCCCCGCCGTACCAGCGGCGCGGCGAGTCCTCGTGGTCCTCGATGAACTGCATGGCCCACGTCTTGGGCGCCCCGGTGACCGTCACCGCCCACATGTGGGTGAGGAACGCGTCCAGCGCGTCGAACTCCGGCCGCAGCCGTCCCTCGATGTGGTCCACGGTGTGGATGAGCCGGGAGTACATCTCGATCTGCCGGCGGCCCAGCACCCGCACGCTGCCGGGCACGCACACCCGCGACTTGTCGTTGCGGTCCACGTCCGTGCACATGGTCAGCTCGGACTCGTCCTTCGCCGACGCCAGGATCGTGCGGATCTGCTCGGCGTCCTGCAGCGCGTCGCCGCCGCGCTTGATCGTCCCCGCGATCGGGCAGGTCTCCACGCGGTCGCCGGTCACCCGCACGAACATCTCGGGCGACGCGCCCACCAGGTACTCGCCGTCACCGAGGTTGAACAGGAACTCGTACGGCGCCGGGTTCGTCTCGCGCAGCCGCTCGAAGAACGCGGCGGGCGAGTCGCACCGGCCGTGCATGGCGTGCCCGGGCGTCACCTCGAACAGGTCGCCGCGGACGAACCGCTCCTTGGCGTCCCGCACCATCTGCGCGTACACGCCCGGCACGGGCTGCGGGGGCGGTTCCGCCGGGACGACGGCGGGCGTCGACCCGGTGTCCCGCGCGAGCCCGGCGGTGGACGTCCCGCCGACCTCGAAGTCGTAGGAGATGCGGTGCGAGGTCTCGCGCTTGCGGTCCACGACGACCATCTCGTCGGCCAGGTGCAGGACGAGGTCCCGCTGGTCGTCCGGCCGCTCGAGACGCAGCTTCAGCGGCTCGAACTGCAGCGACAGGTCGTAGCCGAACGCCCCGTACAGGCCGAGATGCGGGTCGTCGCAGCGGAACAGGCCGACGACGGCGCGCAGGGCGGTGAAGACGGTCGGCTGGCGGCTGCGCTCCTCCTCGGGGAAGAACTCCTCCGTGGGCGGGACGAACACCGCGCACTCGCCGGGCCCGTCGGCCCGCACCTCGCCCGTCCCGCGCAGCACCGCCGCGACGGCGGGCAGCACGACCCGGCCCCGCCCGTTGAGCGCCCGCGCCGTGACCGTCCGGCCGCGCGCGACGATCTCCAGGCACGGGTCGACGTAGGCCATGTGCCAGCGGCTGTAGCGCCCGGGATACTCCATGCCGGAGCTGAGCACCCCGCCGCGCCGCTCCCCCACGGCGGCGACGAGCGCGTTCAGCACGTCGGACTTGCGCTCGGGATCGACGGGCGTCGCGGTACGGGTGACCCGTACGCCCCCGGCCGTGACGAACTCGCCGGTCGTCGGCTGTTGTGAGACGGTCTCCACCGCGGTGGCCCCTCATCGTCGGGCCCTGCACCGGACGGACGGACGACACGTCACCGACCGCCGGGTGAGGGCGGTCGCCTGGTCTTGGAACGTGCACGAACCGGCGCCGCCTTAGCGGCGCCACCACCACTGGCCGGTGATTCGGCGGGGCACGGTTCGCATGGAACGAGCCTACCCGTTCCCGCCGCCCCCGGTCGACCGGCGCGGACGGCGAGCCGCCCGCCCGCGCCCGCCTCGTCGACGCGCCGAAGCAGGGGCGAGGGCGCCGGGCGCGAACGTGGGGCGGGGCCCGGGAGAAGCGCGCCGTCTGCGGGGCCGCGAGCCCTGGAGCGCTCCATCCAGTCGCGCCGTCGTCGACATCGACCCGTGCCCTGCGTCACGGTACGCTCCCCCGGTCTCACCGTGACACGGCCCCGTCTCACGATCCGGACGGGGTTCTGCGACGAGGAGGACCCTTTGACCTCGAAGGAAGACCCCGAGGGGCCGGACGCCCCGGCGCGGGCGCACCGCTCCGACCGCAGCCCGTGGAACTGGCTGCTGCTCGTCCCCGTCGTCCTGCCGCTGCTCACCTTCTTCTACAACAGCGACTCGCCCCGGCTGGCCGGCTTCCCCGCGTTCTACTGGATGCAGATGCTGTTCATCCCGCTCGGCGTGGCGTGCACCGTCATCGTGTACCGCATGACGCGGAAGCGGGGCTGATCCCATGGCGAGCGACCACATCACCGAGATCGTCATCTTCTCGGCGCTCTTCCTCCTGGTCAGCGCGATGGGCTTCGTCGCGGCGCGGTGGCGCAAGGCCGAGACACTGGACAACCTGGACGAGTGGGGGCTGGGCGGCCGCGGCTTCGGCAGCTGGATCACCTGGTTCCTGATCGGCGGCGACCTCTACACCGCCTACACGTTCGTCGCCGTTCCCGCACTGGTGTTCGGCGCCGGGGCCGCGGGCTTCTTCGCCGTCCCGTACACGATCGTCGTGTACCCGCTGGTGTTCCTCGTGCTCGTCCGGCTCTGGTCGGTGTCGCACGTGCACGGCTTCGTCACCCCCGCGGACTTCGTCCGGGCCCGCTTCGGCTCCCCGACGCTGGCGCTGGCCGTCGCGATCACCGGCATCGTCGCGACGATGCCGTACATCGCGCTGCAGCTCGTCGGCATCGAGGCGGTGCTGAAGGCGATGGGCGTGCACGGGCACTGGCCGATCGTCATCGCGTTCGTGATCCTGGCGGCCTACACCTACCAGTCCGGGCTGCGGGCGCCGGCGCTGATCGCGTTCGTCAAGGACGTGCTGATCTACCTGGTGATCATCGTCACGGTGCTGTACATCCCGGCGAAGCTCGGCGGCTGGGGCGACATCTTCGACTCCGCGCGGGCCAAGTTCGACGCGACGGAGGATCCGGGGGACGGCATCCTGCTGGACGGTTCGAACCAGCTGAACTACGCCATGCTCGCGCTGGGGTCGGCGATGGCGCTGTTCCTGTACCCGCACAGCATCACCGGTGTCCTGGCCGCCAAGAACCGCAACGTGATCAAGCGGAACATGGCGGCGCTGCCCGCCTACAGCCTGGTGCTCGGCGTGATCGCGCTGCTCGGCTACATGGCGATCGCGGCGGGGGTGCGGCCGGTCGCCCACAACGGCGAGACGGACGGCAACACGATCGTCCCCGTGCTGTTCGACCAGATGTTCCCCGACTGGTTCGCGGGCGTCGCGTTCGCCGCCGTCGGCATCGGCGCGCTCGTCCCGGCCGCGATCATGTCGATCGCGGCGGCGAACCTGTTCACGCGCAACATCTACCGCGAGTACTTCAACCGGCACGCGACCGAGAAGCAGGAGGCGACGGTCAGCAAGCTCGTGTCGCTGATCGTCAAGGGGGGCGCGGTCGCCTGCATCCTGCTGCTCGACCCGCAGTTCTCCATCGACCTGCAGCTGATCGGCGGCGTGATCATCCTGCAGACGCTGCCGGCGGTCGCGCTCGGCCTGATGACGCGCTGGTTCCACCGCGGCGCGCTCATCGCCGGGTGGGCGGCGGGCCTGCTGACGGGCCTGGCGCTGCTGTACCAGATCCCGAACCCGGCCAAGGGCAAGGAGCACTTCGGCGGCTCGGCCTACCCGCTGAGCGACTTCGGCCTCGACACGAGGACGACCCTCTACGTGGGCGTCATCGCACTGCTGATCAACGTGCTCGTCGCCGTGGTCGGCACCGTGGTCTGCCGGGCGGCGAACGTCCGGGACGGAGTGGACGCCACCAGGGAGGACGACTACCTCGCCGACGAGAACGACCCGAAGACCAAGGAGATCGCGATGACGAGCAGCACCTGACCGGTCCCGTCGCGGCGGGCCCGCGGCCGGCTCTCCGGAGCCCGCCGCGGGCCGCCGCGGGCCGTGCCGCGGCCCGACCGTCTCGCGCGGACCGGGTCAGACCCGGCCGTAGGAGTCCTCGAGGCGCTCGATGTCGTCCTCGTCGAAGTGCCCGAACGCGATCTCCATGACCCGCACGGCGGGGCCGTCCGAGCTCAGCCGGTGCGTCTCCCCGGCCCGGATGAACACGCGCTCCCCCACCTGCGGCAGGATGCGGCGGCCCGCCACCTCGAACACCGCGCCGGGGTCGAGGGCGACCCACAGTTCGTCGCGGTCGCGGTGCCGCTGCAGGCTGAGGCGCTGCCCCGGCTCCACGTGGATCAGCTTGACCGTGGACGGCTCGTTGAGCGTGTACCGCTCGAAGCCGCCCCACGGCCGCCGCTCGGTCTCGATCTCCGGCTCCGGGCGCAGGTCGGCGTCGGCGGCCGGGTCGGGTCGCAGGTCGGTCTGCACAGTCACCTCGGGAATTCTGGTTCGCGGAACAACTGCTGGGCGCGGGCGCCGGTGGCGGCGGCCGGCAGGCCGCCGAGGATGAGGTCGGCGAGGCCGTCCACCACCGCCTCCCTCGGCACCTCGTCGTCGTGGTCGAGCCACCAGTCGCCGGCGGTCTGCACCATGCCGACGATCGCGTGGCCCCACACGTAGGCGCGGGTCCGGTCCGCCATCTCGCCCTCGGCGATCATGACCTCGGCCAGTTCCCGGCTCAGGTCGCGGATCATCGTGCTCATCACGCTGTGCGTGGCGGCGTCCTCCGCCCCGGCCCGGTGCATGAGGAACCGGTACAGGTTGAGGTTCTTCGAGATCGTCGACAGGTAGCCGTCGATGGTGGACCGGGTGCGCTGCCGGATCGGGTCGTCGCGGGAGAACTCCTCCCGGATCGTCCCGATCAGCCGGCGGATGTGCCGTTCGGCCAGCGCCTGGTACAGGCCGCTCTTGTCGCCGAAGTGCCGGTACAGGATCGGCTTGCTGATCCCGGCCTCGGCGGCGATCGCGGCCATGGACGCCTCGGGGCCCTCCCGCTGGATGACCCGGTCGGCGGCCTCCAGCAGCGCGCGCCGGCGGCCGGGATCGCGCCGCGATCCCGGTCCGCCGCCCCTCGTGCCCGTCATGATCCGCTCACCGTACGCCCGGCCTGCGGGCGGGACGGCGCGAGGGTGACCGGAATCGGCCGGGACGGTCGGGCATGCCCCGAACGGTATCGGGGGTGTTACCCGGTGACAACACGGCCGTCGGCCTGCGGGATCCGGCCGCGCGGCCGGGACGGCGCGCAGCCCGGACGCACGCATCCCCCACGCGCGCACCCGAGACGCACGAGCCCGGGACGCACGAACCCCTGACGCGCGCACCCGGGACGCACGAGCCCGGGACGATCGTCTCCCGATCGGCTCCCGCACCGGCGTCTCCCGGATGCGCGGCGGCCGCCCGCGGGTGCGGGCGCGGGCGGCCGGGCCCGAGCGGCGCTCCGATCATCGCCTGGCCCATGTCGTCGCAGGCCGCCGTTACCGGACCGCGAGGCCGGTGACGGTGCGGCCGATGACCAGGCGCTGGATCTCCGACGTGCCCTCGAAGATCGTGAAGATCTTGGAGTCGCGGTGCATCCGCTCGACCGGGTACTCGCGGGTGTAGCCGTTGCCGCCCAGGATCTGGATGGCCTCCTCGGTGACGTACACCGACATCTCGCTGGCCATGAGCTTGGCCATCGAGCCCTCGGCGTTCTCGAAGTCCTTGCCGTTGCGGGCCATCCAGGCGGCGCGCCACACCATGAGGCGCGCGGCGTCCAGGCGGGTCTTCATGTCGGCGAGCTTGAACGCGATCGCCTGGAAGTCGCCGATCTTCTTGCCGAACTGCTCGCGCTCGCGCGCGTACTGGAGCGCGTAGTCGTAGGCGGCACGGCCGACGCCGAGCGCCATCGCGCCGACGGACGGGCGGGTCGTCTCGAACGTCTTCATCGCGGCCTGGCCCTTGGAGCTCTTGCCCTCGCGGGCCCGCGCGATGCGCTCGTCGAACTTCTCCTTGCCGCCGACGATCAGCCCGGACGGCAGGCGCACGTCCTCCAGGATCACCTCGGCGGTGTGGGACGCGCGGATGCCGTGCTTCTTGAACTTCTGCCCCTGCCGCAGGCCGGGGGTGTTCGGCGGGACGATGAAGCTGGCCTGGCCGCGGCTGCCCAGGTCGGGGTGGACGGACGCCACCACGACGTGGACGTCGGCGATGCCGCCGTTCGTCGCCCAGGTCTTGGTGCCGTTCAGCACCCACTCGTCCTTGGCCTCGTCGAACACCGCGCGGCAGCGGATGGAGCCGACGTCGCTGCCGGCGTCGGGCTCGGAGGCGCAGAACGCGCCGAGCCGGACGTCGTCGGCCGTGCCGAACATCTGCGGCACCCACTCGGTGACCTGCTCCGGGGTGCCGACGGCGGCGACGGAAGCGGCGGCCAGGCCGGTGCCGACGATGGACAGCGCGATGCCGGCGTCGCCCCAGAACAGCTCCTCGAAGGCGACCGGGATACCGAGCCCGGTCGGTTCGAGCCACTGGGTGGCGAAGAAGTCGAGCGAGTACAGCCCGACCTTGGACGCCTCCTGGATCAGCGGCCAGGGGGTCTCCTCGCGCTCGTCCCACTCCTCCGCCGCGGGACGGATGACGTCCCGGGCGAACTCGTGCACCCACTCCCTGACCTCGCGCACGTCGTCGCTGAGCTCCAGCGAGAACGGCGCGCTCTCCGCGCTCGTCATACCAATTGACTCCTTCTCCAATAAGCCTCTGTTACCAACGGTAGCACCATCAGGCGTTACCGCGGGTAACACCGTGTCCGGAGTCACAGGGGGACGGCGCGGCGCGGAGTCAGCGGCGGCCGGGCGCGACGGGCCGGGACGTCGCGTAGCCCGGCACCTCGATCATCGGCGGGCGCTCGCCCACGCCCATGTCGGCCGTCCGGGGATCGTGCCCGTCCGCGGACCGCCGGAACTGGGTGAGGGCCGTCGAAGGCGCGCTCAGCGGGACCATCCGGCCGTGCCGCTCCAGGCGCGACCAGGCGGTCACCATGATCTGCCCGGCCATGACGCCGAGCGCCTCGGTGCCCTGGTTGGTGTGCACCCGGCGGCCGAGGTCCACCTGCGCGATGGCGTCCAGCCCCGAGTCGCGGTAGACGTCCACCAGCAGGCCGATCTCCACGCCGTAGCCGGTGACGAACGGGAGCCGTTCCAGCAGCGCGCGGCGTCCGGCGTACTCGCCGCCGAGCGGCTGCATCACGCCCGCGAGCAGCGGCCAGTGCATGTTGATCAGCGGGCGCGCGACCAGCTCGGTCACCCGCCCGCCGCCGCCCTCCACGCTGCGCTCGCCGTCCACCAGCGGCCGGTCGTAGCAGGCCTTGACGTAGCCGACGGACGGGTCCGTCAGCAGCGGCCCGAGCAGGCCCGTCACGTACGACGAGGTGAAGCCGCGCAGGTCGGCGTCCACGAAGACGATGATGTCCCCGGACGTCACGGCGAGGGACTTCCACAGCGCCTCGCCCTTGCCCGACATGCGGCCCAGGGCGGGCAGCACGGAGTCCTGCGCCACCACCCGCGCGCCCGCGGCCCGCGCGACGGCGGCCGTCCGGTCGGTGGACCGCGAGTCGATCACGACGATCTCGTCGACGAGCGGGACGCGCCGGACCAGGTCGCCGCGGATGCACTCGACGATGGTCCCGACGGTCGCCTCCTCGTCGCGCGCCGGCAGCACGACGCTGATCCTGCTCGTCCCCTTGGCGGCGAGCAGGACGTGCGGGGGCCAGTCCTCCGCCGTGCTCGTGCGGCGGCGCAGCCACGAAGCCACCTCAGGAAGCACGTGCTCTCCCTCCGACGACGAGCTCTGAAAACCGGACATCCCCCGGGGAGCACACCGGACACCCCAAATCATTCCCTGTCGGGACGAGAGTGGACCAATCACCCCGCCGCGTCGGGGCGTGCGCCATCGTAAAAAGAGTCCGGCCCGCCGCCCGTCAGTCGGCGTGGCGGTCGAGGAACTCGTAGACGTCGCGGTCGTCCACGCCGGGGAACGCACCGGGCGGGAGGACGGACAGAACATGCGAGTGCGCCCGGGCGGACGGCCAGGCCATGCCCTCCCAGCGGTCGGCGAGGGCCTTCGGCGGGCGCTGGCAGCAGTCGCCGTCCGGGCAGGCCGACTTGACGCGGCGGGTGGTCTCGCGGCCGCGGAACCAGCGGGAGTCCTCGAAGCGGACGCCGAGCGTGATGGCGAAGTCGCGCTCGTGGCTGGGGTCGATGTGCGACAGGCACCAGTACGTCCCGTTCGGGGTGTCGGTGTACTGGTAGTAGACGGAGAAGCGGTCCTCGGCGCCGAACACGTGGCGGCCCGCCCACTGGCGGCACATCCGCTGCCCCTCGATCGCGCCGTCCTCGTCCTGCGGGAACTCCAGCCCGTCGTTGGCGTACGCCTTGTAGATCGTGCCGCTCTCGTCGTTCTTGGTGAAGTGCAGTTGCAGGCCGAGGTGGTGGGTGGCGATGTTGGTGAAGCGGTGCGCGGCCATCTCGTAGGAGACGGAGAAGACGTCGGCGAGGTCCTCGACGGAGAGTTCCCGGGCGGCCTTGGCCTCCTGCAGGAACGGGACGACGCTGCGCTCGGGCATCAGGATCGCGGCGCCGAAGTAGTTCGCCTCGACGCGCTGGCGCAGGAAGTCCGCGAAGTCGCGGGGCTGGTCGTGGTCGAGCGCGATGTGCCCGAGGGTCTGCAGCAGGATCGTCCGGGGCGTGTGCATGCCGAGCTGCTCGCGCTCGAGGTAGATGCGGCGGTTGCGCAGGTCGGTGACGGACCGGACCGAGCGCGGCAGGTCCTGCACGTACTGGAGGCTGAACCCGAAGTGCCCGACCAGCGACATGAGGGTGCCCTGTGACACGGCGCGGCCCCGGTACCCGACGGCGTCGAGCGTCTGCGCGGCGATCTTCTCAATGTCGGGGAAGTGGTTGCCGCGCTCGTGCATCTGGCGGCGCAGCTCGGCGTTGGCCTTGCGGGCCTCCTCGGGGCTCGCGGTGGGCTTGGTGCGGCTGCGCTTCAGCTCCCCGTAGAGGGCGAGGATGTGCTCGATGACCTCGTTCGGCATCCGCTTGCCGACCTTGAGGTGCGACAGCCCGAGGGTGCGGTAGAGGGGGTCGCGCTGCGCCTCCTCCAGGGCGATCTCGAGCTGGGCGCGGCGGCTGGGCGGCTGGCGCCGCAGGAGTTCCTCGACGGGGCAGTCGAGCGCGGCCGCGAGGGCCTGCAGCAGCGACAGCTTGGGCTCGCGCCGGCCGTTCTCCAGCAGGGAGAGCTGGGACGGGGCGCGGCCGACGCGTTCGCCGAGGTCGGCGAGGGTCATGCCGCGTGCGCGCCGCAGGTGGCGGAGCCGCTGCCCGAAGGTGACGAGGTCTACGTCGCTCGTCAAGTTGAGGGGTTCTTCTGGCTGCAAGGTCGTCACGGCTTCATATTAGCGGAAATTTCGCAGTTCTTCTGTTACTCGCGAGTTCATTAAGCCTGGCGGATCGGGGCATAGTCGTGTCCAAGCACCCAGGGGACGACACGGAAGGGCAGAACAATGAGCGACAGTCGCCTCAAGGGCGCAGCCGAGGAGCTGCGGCGTCAGTGGGAGACCGACGCCCGGTGGAAGGGCGTCGAGCGGACCTACACGGCCGAGGACGTCGTCCGGATCCGTGGGTCGGTCCAGGAGGAGCACACGCTCGCGCGCCTCGGCGCGGAGCGCCTGTGGAAGCTGCTGCACGAGGAGGACTACGTCCACTCGCTCGGCGCGCTCACCGGAATGCAGGCCGTCCAGCAGGTGAAGGCCGGCCTGAAGGCCATCTACCTGTCCGGCTGGCAGGTCGCGGCGGACGCCAACCTGGCGGGCCAGACCTACCCGGACCAGAGCATCTACCCGGCGAACTCGGTTCCGGCCGTCGTGCGCCGCATCAACAACGCGCTGCTGCGCGCCGACCAGGTCCAGTGGGCCGAGGGCGAGGGCGACACGCACTACCTCGCCCCGATCGTGGCCGACGCCGAGGCCGGCTTCGGCGGCGTCCTGAACGCCTTCGAGCTGATGAAGGGCATGATCGCCGCGGGCGCCGCGGGCGTGCACTGGGAGGACCAGCTCGCGTCCGAGAAGAAGTGCGGCCACCTCGGCGGCAAGGTCCTCATCCCGACCTCGCAGCACATCAAGACCCTCAACACGGCCCGCCTCGCGGCCGACATCTCCAACGTTCCCTCGCTGATCATCGCGCGGACCGACGCCGAGGCCGCGACCCTGATCACGACGGACGTGGACGAGCGCGACCGCGAGTTCATCACCGGCGAGCGCACCGCCGAGGGCTTCTACCGGGTCCGCAACGGCATCGAGCCCTGCATCGCCCGCGCCAAGGCCTACGCGCCCTACTCCGACCTCATCTGGATGGAGACCGGCACGCCGGACCTGGAGCAGGCCCGCAAGTTCGCCGAGGCGGTCAAGGCGGAGTACCCGGACCAGATGCTCGCCTACAACTGCTCGCCGTCCTTCAACTGGAAGGCGCACCTGGACGACGCCACCATCGCCAAGTTCCAGCGCGAGCTCGGCCACATGGGGTTCAAGTTCCAGTTCATCACCCTGGCGGGCTTCCACGCGCTCAACTACGGCATGTTCGACCTGGCCCACGGCTACGCCCGCGAGGGCATGACGGCCTACGTCGACCTGCAGGAGCGCGAGTTCGCCGCGGCGGAGAAGGGCTTCAGCGCGGTCAAGCACCAGCGCGAGGCCGGCACGGGGTACTTCGACATGGTCAGCACCGCGATCTCGCCGGACTCGTCGACCACGGCCCTGAAGGGCTCCACCGAAGAGGGCCAGTTCCACTGATCCTCACCGACTGATCCTTCCTCCCCCACGGAAGGCCCCCGCGTTCCTACACCCGCGGGGGCCTTTCCGTGTCCCGGGACACCTCGGGCGGCATCACGGACGCCACGGCCGGCGCCGACACCGCCCCGGTCTCGGTTCGAGCCCGCGCCGATCGAATGGCGCCGCCCGAGCGGGGCCGCCCGTGGGGCGGCCCGCGCACGGCCCCGGCCACGGGTTTACGGACGGGGCGGGGCCCGTCCCCGTCCGTAAACCCGTGGCCGGGAAGTCCCCCGGCGTTTAGGCTCTGGGCGAGTGGGCGTTCTTCCGTGGGTCTGCTTGTACGGCTACCGGCGTCACACTGCGTATCCGCTCGCCTCCGCGGCGGAGGCGGTCACCAACACGGTCTTCGGCTTCGTCCGCGCGTACGTCCTGCTGGCGCTGTGGGAGGCGCGGCCGGGCCTCGGCGGTTACGACGCGGCCGACGCCGTCACGTTCTGCTTCCTCACGCAGGCGCTCATCGGCCCCGTCCAGATCTTCGGCGGGATGGACCTCTCCCGGCGGATCCGCGACGGCGACGTGGCGATCGACCTGCACCGGCCCGTCGATCTGCAGGCGTGGTGGCTGGCGGACGACCTGGGCCGCGCGGCGGCCGTGCTGCTGGTGCGCGGCGGGCCGCCGCTGCTGGCGGGGGCGCTGGTGTTCCCGTTCCGGTGGCCCGGCCCGGGCGCGGCGGCGGCGTTCGCGGTGTCGCTCGTCCTGGCCTTCCTCGTCGGGTTCGCGCTGCGCTACCTGGTCACGCTGGGGGCGTTCTGGCTGCACGACGACCGCGGGCTGGGGACGGTCGCGATGGTGATGTCGCTGTTCTTCTCCGGGATGATCCTGCCGCTGGTGGTGTTCCCCGGCGCGTTCGGCGACGTGGCGGCGGCGCTGCCGTGGTCGGCGCTGGTCCAGGTCCCGGCCGACGTGTGGCTGGGCCGCGGCACCGGCGCGGACGTGCCGGCCGCGCTGGCGTTCCAGGCCGGCTGGGCGGCGGTGCTGCTGGCGTGCGGGGCGCTGCTGACCCGGGCGGCGCGGCGGAGGCTGGTGGTGCACGGTGGCTGATCCGGTGACGCGGGAGCTGCGCATGTACGCGCTGCTGGCGTGGACGTGGGTGCGGGCCGCGGCGCAGTACCCGGTGTCGCTCGTCCTGCTGGTGCTCGCCACCGCCGTCGTCACGGGGCTGGACGCGGTCGCGATCGTGCTGCTGTTCGCGCACGCCGACCGCATCGCGGGGTTCGGGGCGGAGGAGGTGCTGTTCCTGTACGGCACCTCCGCGCTGTCGTTCGCGCTCTCCGACTGCGTCCTGGGCGCCGCCGACCGGCTCGGCGAGCACGTGCGGGACGGGACGCTGGACGCGATGCTCGTCCGGCCGGTGAGCCCGCTGGTGCAGGTCGCGGCCGAGGAGTTCACGCCCCGCCGCGTCGGCAAGCTCCTTCCCGCCGTGCTCGTGCTGGCGTTCGCGCTGCCGCGGCTGGCGGTGGACTGGACGCCGGGCCGGGCGGCGATGATCCCGCTGATGGTGGCGGCGGGCGCGGCGATCTTCGGGGGCCTGTGGGTGATGGCGGGCGCGGCGCAGTTCGTCCTCGTCGAGAGCCACGGGGCCACCAAGGCGATCACCTACGGGGGCGCGTACCTGACGCAGTACCCGCCGACGATGTTCGCCCGCGACCTGGTGCGCGGGGCGACGTTCGTCGTGCCGCTCGCGTTCGTGAACTGGCAGCCCGCGCTGTACGTCCTCGGCCGTCCCGATCCGCTGGGGCTGCCGGACGCGGCGCGGTTCGCCTCGCCCGCCGTCGCCGTCGCGGTGTGCGCGGCGGCGGCGCTCGCGTGGCGGGCCGGGCTGCGGCGCTACCGGTCGACGGGCAGCTGAGACGACCGGACGGGACGATCGATGAGCACCGAGGAGGCACCGGGATGACCGAGGACGGACGGGGCGGCGCGATGATCGTCGCCGAGCGGGTCGGCAAGTCGTTCACCGTCCGCGCGCGGCGCGACGGGCGCCGGCGGCGGGTCCGCACGGCGGTGCGGGCGGTGCACGACGTGTCGTTCACCGTCGGGCGGGGCGAGTTCGTCGGGTACCTCGGCCCGAACGGCGCGGGGAAGTCCACGACGATCAAGATGCTGACGGGCATCCTGACCGCCTCGTCCGGGACGCTGCGGGTGTGCGGGCTCGACCCGTCGCGGCGGCGCACGGCCCTGGCCCGCCGGATCGGGGTGGTGTTCGGTCAGCGCACCACCCTGTGGTGGGACCTGCCGCTGCGCGACAGCCTGGCGCTGGTGCGCAAGCTCTACCGGGTCGAGCCGGACGCGCACCGGGCCCGGCTCGCGGAGCTGACGGAGCTGCTGGAGCTGGGCCCGTTCCTCGACACGCCGGTCCGTCAGCTCAGCCTGGGCCAGCGTATGCGCGGCGACCTCGCGGCCGCGCTGCTGCACGATCCGGAGCTGCTCGTCCTGGACGAGCCCACGATCGGCCTCGACGTGGTCAGCAAGGCCACGGTGCGGGAGTTCCTGGCCCGGACGAACGCCGAGCGCGGCACGACGATCCTGCTGACCACGCACGACCTCGGCGACATCGAGCGGCTCTGCCGCCGCGTCATGATCGTCGACCGGGGGCGGCTGGCGTTCGACGGCGGTCTCGGCGACCTGCGCCGGACCGTGGACGCCGACCGGATGCTGGTGGTGGAGCTGGCCCGGCCGGGCCCGCCGATCGCGGTGGACGGCGCCGCGCCGGGGCGGATCGCGGCCGAGCGGACCGAGGGCCCGCGGCAGTGGCTGCGGCTGCCCCGGTCGGCCAACGCGGCGGCGGTGGTCGCCGCGATCGCGCGCGACCACGACGTCCGCGACATCGCGCTGCGGGAGGCGGGCATCGAGGACGTCCTGGCCGGGCTGTACCGCGGGGAGCACGCCTACGGTTCCGCCGCGCCCGCGGGGGGCGGCGCGCCGGCCGGGCCGTCCGCCGCCTCCGGGTCCCCGGAGGCGCTCGCCGCCGAGTGACCGGCCGCGGTCCGGCCCCCCGTATCCTTCGCCGGGCCCGTGAAACGCGAACGGCTCATCGGGCAAGTACTACTTGGAGACGTGCGCGTGTCCGCTCCATGACCGGGAGCGGACGATCGCGGTAACGGAGACGGGCCGGAATCCGCCAAGATCGTCGGGGCGGACAACTTCGGGCCCCGCCGCCGCGTCTCCGTGACATCGCGGAAGCGGCCCGGTGCCGACCGGCACCGGAGGTACGCATCGATCAGGGGACATCGGATGACCGAGGTGAGGGACCGCGCGGCCGAGCCGGCGACCGGGGACGGCGGCGGCTCGGCGGGCGGCCGGAGACCGGACGCGTGGACGCGGGTCACGCGGGCGGTGGACGGGCTCGTCGACGCGGCGGTGCTCGCGTTCGCGGCGTGGACGGTGATCTACCACGTCAGCCTGCTGCTCGAGCCACCGACATGGGCGATGCTGGCGTCGTGGGCGGCGGTGTCGGCGGCCGGGCTCGCGGTGTGGTCCCGCCGCCCGGCCGGACGGCCGCTGTGGGACGACCGCGTCGCCGCGGCGGCCGGGCACCGGGCCCTCGCGGGCGTCGCCGTCGCGGCGGCCCTGGTGGCGGGGACGAGCGCGGGCCTGCACGGGCAGGGCGTCCCGTGGTGGTGCACGTGGGCGGCGGGCGCGGTGAGCGTCGCGGCGGCCGCGGGCGTCCTGCTGCGCCGCCCGGCCGAGCGGGCGGAGGACACGGACGCGGACGGCGGCGGCCACGGGGAGCCCCGGGGCACCGGGGAGCCCGGCGAGGCGGAGGCGGCCCGGTGGGGCACGCCGCTGGCGCTGCTCACCGGCGCCGGTTTCGCGGTCGCGTCGCTGTTCATCGTCAACTCCGACGGCGACGACGCCTACTTCGTGTCCCGCTCGGTGGCGACCGCCGAGACCGGCCGCATCCCGGTGAACGACGTCATCTTCTCCGGGGGGAACACCGACCCGATCGCCGGGGAGCCCCCGGTGTCGTCGATCGAGGTCCTCGCGGGGGCGCTCGCGCGCGTCCTCGGGGTGCCGGGCGCCTCGTTCGTCTGGTACCTCCTGCTGCCGGCCGTCACGTTCGTGGCGGTCTGGGCGATGTGGCGGCTCGTGCGGACCTGGGCGCCGCGCCGCGCCGCCCTCTGCTTCGCGGTGGCGGGGGTCTACCTGCTGTGGTCCGGCCTGAGCACGGCGTCGCTCGGCTCGTTCCACCTGCCGCGGTTGTGGCAGGGCAAGGCGGTGCTGCTGTCGCTGCTCGTCCCGCTGCTGTTCGTGTACCTGACGCGCTGGGCCGAGCGGCGGACGGGCCGCGGGCTCGTCCTGCTGGGCGCCGCCGGGGTCGCGGCGGTCGGCCTCACCTCGACGGCGGCGTTCGTGGTGTCGCTGATCGTGCTGGCCGCGGCGGTGCCGCTCGCCGCGGCCGGGCGGGTCCGGACGGGGCTCGCCGCGTGCACCGCGATGGCGTACCCGGTCGCGGCCGGGCTCGCGGTCATCCTGCTGTACGACTCGGTGTCGGTGCACGGGACCGTCCACGACGCCCCGGCGAGTTACCGGGCCGTCCTGCTGTACTCGGTCCTCGGCGTCCTCGCCGGGTGCGCGCTGTGGCTGTCCCCGTGGACGGCGCGCCGCGGCGTCCCGGCCCTGATCGGCGCGGGCGTCGCGGGAACGCTGACGCTGCTGCTCCTGCCCGGCGTCCTGAAGCTCGCGGCGGACGCGACCGGCGCGGGCCAGGTGCTCTGGCGGACGATGTGGATCGTGCCCGCGCCGGTGCTGATCGGGCTGCTGGCCGCCGTGCGCCCGCCGGACCGCCTGCGCCTCCCGGCCGCCGGGCGCGGCGTGCGCGTCGCCGCCGCGGGGGCGCCCGCCGCCGTCCTCATCGCGGCGCTCGTCGCGGGCGGGACGCCGGTATGGGCGGAGTCCAACGGATCCGAGGTCGCGTCCAGGCCGGCGTGGAAGGCGCCGTCCCTCCAGCTCGCGACGGCGCGCGCGGTCGTCGCGAAGGCCGGGAAGGGCGGCATGGTGCTGATGCCGGTCACGTACATGCGGCACGTCCCCCTGCAGACCACCGAGACGCACGCGGTCAACCCGAACCACCACTACCTGTCGCTGCTGCCGGCCCCGGAGCAGGAGGTCGCCGATCGGGAGGTCCTGTCGGACACCGTGCGATCCTCCAAGGGCGAGAAGCCGGGACGGGCGGAGGTGGCGGGGGCGCTGCGGCGGCTCGACGTGCGGGTGGCGTGCGCGTACCCCTGGGACGACCGGGGCCTTGCCCTGCTGCGGGCCGCCGGGTACGGCGGGAAGCGGCGGGTCGGCGAACTCGCGTGCGTCTTCCCAGGTGGGGGCCGGGGGTAAGGTCCGACGGTCCGGTCCGCCCGTTTGACCGCCCTTTACCCGGGCATCGGCGTGTCGTTCGATCCGACGCACGTTGGAGGATGACATGTCGACCGTCGTGATGGTCGTCATCGCCGTGATCATCGTCGCCGCCGTGGTCGCCGCGGTCGCGTTCCTGGGCCGGTCCCGGGCGCGCACCCGCCGGCTGCGGCGGCGCTTCGGCCCCGAGTACGACCGGGCCGTGGAGCGCCACGGCGGCCGGGCGGCCGCCGAGGAGGAGCTGCGGACCCGTGAGCGCAGGCACCGCGAGCTGGAGCTGCGCGACCTCGACCCGCGGCGCCGCGAGGAGTTCCGCGCGCGGTGGGTCGGCGTCCAGGAGCGGTTCGTGGACGCGCCGGCGCAGGCCCTCGAGGAGGCCGACGACCTCGTCCGGGCGGTGATGGGCGAGCGCGGCTACCCGACGCGCGGATTCGACGACCAGATCGCCCACCTGTCGGTGGAGCACGCCCGGACGCTGGACCACTACCGCAGCGCCCACGTCATCGGCGGGAAGGCCGCGGCGGGCGAGGCGACGACCGAGGAGCTGCGGCAGGCCATGGTGCACTACCGCGCCCTGTTCGAGGACCTGCTGTCGGCTCCCGGCGGGGACCGCCGGGCCGCTCCCGCGGCGCCCGCGGCGCCCGCCGGGGAGGCGGCGGCCGGACCCGCCCGAGACATGAAGAGGTGACGACCCCATGGTCCACAGGAGATCCGACGCTCCGGCCCCCGGCGGGCCGGTCACCGAGGACGAGCGCGCCCGCGCCGCCGGGACGGCGGACCCGGGCGTGGCGGGCGACACGCACGTCGCGGGCCCGCGTCCCGCCCCGGTCCGCTCCGCCGAGACCGGACGGCCCGCGCCGTCCCGGCGGCCGGACCGCGCCCCCGGCCGGGACGGGGGGCTCGGCACCGGGCCGGACACCCGGCCCGATTTCAGGCCGGACATCGGGCGGGACGCGGCGGCCGGCGAATCCCCCCGCGAACCCCGCGGCGATTCCCCCGGCAATGCGACCGGGCAGGCGGCCCCGGCGGGCCGCGCCCCCGAGAGGCCCGGGCGCCCGGAGGGGGCCGCGGGCCCGCACGCCCTCCCCGACCGGCTGGTGGACCCGGCCGAGGCGGACCGGCTCCGCACCCGCTTCCGGGAACTGCAGTCCGCGTTCGTCGACGACCCGCGCGCGGCCGTCCGGGACGCGGACGGCCTGGTGACCGAGGCCACCGAGGTGCTCGCCCGCGCGCTGGCCGGGCGCCGCGAGGCCCTCGCGGACGGACTCGGCACGGACGCGGACGCGTCCGGCGGCGGGGCCGACACCGAGCGGCTGCGGCTCGCCCTGCGCGCCTACCGCGACCTGCTCGACCGCGTCGCCGGGCTCTGACCCCGTCCCCGCACCGGCGGGCGTCCCGTGAATGGGCACGGGGCGCCCGCCGGTTTTCCGTCCGCCGGGGACCTCGTCAAAGCACCGCCCCACGGTGAATACTGAATCCGGTTCGGTTAGCCCCGGGAGTGGAGGATCAACGGTGTCCGACGAATTCTCGATGACCATCGACGGCCGGGCGGTGGACGCGCCCGGCACCTTCGGCGTGATCGACCCGGCGACCGGAGAGGTGGCGGAGCAGGCCCCCGACGCGTCCCGCGAGCAGCTGGACGCGGCGATGAACTCGGCGCGGGCCGCGTACGCGGCGTGGCGCCGGGACGAGTCCGCCCGGCGGGAGGCGCTGCTGGCGGCGGCCGAGCTGATGTTCGCCCGGTCCGAGGAGATCGGCCGCGTCATCACGCTGGAGCAGGGAAAGCCGCTCGCCGACGCGACCATGGAGGTCGTCGCGGCGGGCGTCTGGCTCAAGTACTTCGCGGGCCTGGAGCTGCCCGTCGAGGTGATCCAGGACGACGACAACGCGCGCGTGGAGGTGCTGCGGCGGCCGATGGGCGTGGTCGCGGCCATCACCCCGTGGAACTTCCCGCTGCTGCTGGCGACCTGGAAGATCGCGCCCGCGCTGCTGGCGGGCAACACGATGGTGCTCAAGCCGTCGCCGTTCACCCCGCTGTCCAGCCTGAAGCTCGGCGCGGCGCTGCGCGACGTCCTGCCGCCCGGAGTGCTCAACGTGGTGACGGGCGGCGACGAGCTGGGCGCGTGGATGACCTCGCACGACGTCCCCCGCAAGATCAGCTTCACCGGCAGCGTCGCCACCGGCAAGCGGGTCGCCGCGGCGGCCGCGCCCGACCTCAAGCGGGTCACGCTGGAACTGGGCGGCAACGACCCGGCGATCCTGCTGGACGACGCCGACCCGGCCGCGGTCGCTGACAAGCTGTTCGGCGGCGCCTTCCAGAACAACGGCCAGGTCTGCTCGGCGATCAAGCGGGTGTACGCGCCGGACGCGCTGTACGACGACGTCGTGGACGCCCTCGCCGAGCGCGCGAAGGCCGCCAAGGTCGGGCCCGGCACGCAGGAGGGCGTCCAGTACGGGCCCATCAACAACGAGCCGCAGTTCGAGCGGGTCCGGGAACTGGTCGCCGACGCCCTCGCCGGAGGCGCCCGCGCCGCGGCCGGCGGCGCGCCGATCGACGGGCCCGGCTACTTCTTCCAGCCGACGATCCTCGCCGACGTCTCCGACGGCACCAGGATCGTGGACGAGGAGCAGTTCGGCCCCGCGCTGCCGGTGGTCCGCTACAGCGACCTCGACGAGGCGATCGACCGCGCCAACGGCACCCACTTCGGCCTGTCCGGGTCGGTGTGGAGCGCCGACGCCGACCGCGCCGCCGAGGTCGCGGGGCGGCTGGAGTGCGGCACCGCCTGGGTCAACACCCACCTCGCGCTCGCGCCGAACCAGCCGTTCGGCGGGTTCAAGTGGAGCGGCCTCGGCGTCGAGAACGGGACGTGGGGGCTGCAGGCGTTCACCGAACTGCAGGTGGTGCACCGCTCGAAGCTCTGACCCGCACCGGCCTCGCGCCGCCGCCCGCGGCCGGACGGCCGCGGGCGGGAACCGTCCGCGAGCGGGATGCGGGCCGTCCCCCGCCGCGCGGCCCCTCTCCCTCGGCTCGTGCGCAAGGTCACGGCTTCGAGTCCGGAAAGTGATACGCCCGCTACTGGCGGTCCGGCCCCCGGGCGCCGACACTTGATCAACGGGGGCCGAGCAGCACAGCCGACCGCGGAGGACCCGATGCACACGTGGGACGTCATGCGCCAGGGCGACAACGGCGACCGGGTCCACGTGGCGGCGCACGACTCCCGCGTCTCCGCGCTCGCCCACATGCTGGCGATGGAGTGCGGCGTGCGGCACAAGCAGACCTACTGGGTCGACGGCCCCGCGGCCCCGGCCGTCCGGACGAACCGGGACCTGTACCTGGTGTTCCTGCACCTCGGGCAGGAGGCGCGGGCGGCGTCCTGGTCGCTGTCGGCGTTCCTGCGGGCCCTGTGGAAGGTGAGCGTCCCCCTCCGCGACCGGACGGAACTGGAGCCCGACGACGTCGCGGCGATGTTCGCCGCCGCCGCCACCGTGTCCCCCGCCCCGTTCGACCCCGCGTGGAGCGGCCGGGACCTCGCGCTGCCGGGGCCCGAGCCCGCCGGGTACGCCGACTGGGAACGGGTCGTCCTCTCGCAGATCGCCGACCTGGAGGACTTCCTCGCCGCGCCGCCCGGCCCGCGGGCCCGGTTCGGCGTGGACGCGCCGCGCCCGCCCGGTTCCGGCGCCCGCGCGACGCCCGTCCGCTGGTACAACTTCGACCCCGCCACCTACCTGGAGTGCGCGGTCGCCGGGAGCGTCGGCGGCTGGGACGCCGCGGACGGGGCCCGGGTGCCGCTGCCGCCCGCGCCCGGCGCCGCGCCCGTCCGCTCCTACGTCCGGGAGATCCGCGCGATGACCTGGGCCGAGCTCGCCCGGATCGCCGTGTGCGGGCAGGTGTACGAGTAGGCGGGTGAGGCCCCGCAGCCCCGGAACCGTCGGACCCGGGTGGTAGTGGTGGGGACATGAGCGAGAGGCCGGTCGCGAAGTCCGACCGGGGCGGCTGGTGGCTGGCCGAGGCGCGCCCGCACCCCGCCCTCCGCCCGTTCCTGCGCTCCTACGCGGGCTACTGGGAGGAGGAGGCCGTCCCGTCCCGGATGCGCACCCTGCCGACCCGCTCCGCCGTCGTGGTCGTCAACCTGGGCCCGCCGATCTTCCTGCGGACGCCCGACCCGTCCGGCGGGAACCGCGACTTCGGCTCGTTCGCGGCGGGCATGTACGACGGCCCCGGCAGGTACGAGCATCCGGGCGGGCAGCGCGGCGTCCAGCTCGACCTGACGCCGCTCGGCGCCTACACGCTGCTCGGCGTGCCGATGGCACGGCTCGCCAACTCCGCCGTGGACCTGCCCGACCTGCTCGGCCCGGGCGCCGCCGCCCTCGCCGGCCGGCTCGCCGGGACGCCCGCCTGGGCCGACCGGTTCGACCTCCTCGACGCGTACCTGCTGCGCCGCCTCGACGCCGGCCCCGTCCCCGACCCGGAGGTGCGGCGCGCGTGGAACCTGCTGCTGCGCAGCGGCGGCACCGCCGGCGTCGCCGAGATCGCCGCGGACGTCGGCTGGAGCCGCAAGCACCTGACGCACCGGTTCCGCGAGCAGGCCGGGCTCCCGCCCAAGGTGATGGGCCGGGTGCTGCGGTTCGAGCGCGCCGTCGGGATGCTCGCGCGCGGCGGCGGCCTGGCCGCCACCGCGTCCGCCTGCGGCTACTACGACCAGGCGCACCTCAACCGCGAGTTCCGGACGCTGGCGGGCTGCACCCCCACCGAACTGCGCGCCGAAGGGGCGGAGCCGCGGCTCCTCACGACCGGCGCCGAAACCCGCCCGCCCTGACTCCCCCGGCAGCGTCCTCGGCCGCCGCGCCGAGACGGTCGCGCCGGGCCCGGTCGACCTCCCGCCGCGGAACCCGCGCCCCTCAGCCGCCGGTCCCGTGTTCGGCGGCGATCGCCTCGAACACGCCCATGTCGGCGTCCCACTGCGTCCCGGGCCGGGGCCAGTGCAGGACGATGTCGGTGATGCCCAGCTCGCCGTACCGTCCCGCCAGGTCGGCGAACGCCTGCGGCGACTCCAGCCACGGCTCGCCGGTGAACCCGGTCAGCAGGACGCGGTCCCGGACCTCGCGGCCCTCCGCCTCGCACGCGGCGCGCAGCGCGTCCAGCCGGGAGCGGACGACCCCCTCCGGCGCGCGGCCCGGGGCGACGGCGGTGTTGACCCATCCGGCGCCGTGCCGGGCCGCGATCCCCATCCCGCGCGTCCCGTTCGCCGCGATCAGGAACGGGACGCGCGGCCGCTGCACGCAGCCGGGCTCCGTCACCACCTCGCGGGCGGCGTAGTGCGCGCCCTCGAACGTGGTCTCCGGTCCCCGCAGCAGCCGGTCCAGCAGCTCGACCCATTCGGCGAACCGCGCGGCGCGTTCGGCGGTCGTCCACTCGGGGCCGCCGAGGACGCCGCCGTCCGACGTCCGGCTGACGCCGCCCGACCCGATCCCGACGGCGAGCCGCCCGCCGCCGATGTGGTCGATCGTCTTGATCGCGTGCGCGGTCGGCACCGGATGGCGGAAGTTGGGCGACGTCACCATCGTCCCGAGCCGCACCCGCGACGTCACCGCGGCCGCCGCGGCGAGCGTCGTGTAGGCGTCGTACCAGGGCGTCGCGCCGCGCCAGGCGAGGTGGTCGTACACCCACGCGTGGTGGAAACCCAGTTCCTCGGCGCGCCGCCACGTCTCGCCGGCCTCCGGCCAGGACTGCATGGGCCACACCACCGTGCCGATCCGAGGTCCCGTCACAGGCTCCCCTCCCGTTCGCTCCGGGCGCCCCGCGGCGAGACGCCGCCCCCACTGGATCATGAAGCCCGTCCCCTCCGCCACCGGGCCGCGGTTCAGCGGGAGCGGGCGGCGGCCAGCCAGTGGCGCAGCGCCCACCACAGGTGCGCGGTCCGGGCGACCGCCGCGCCGTCGGACGGGTCGAGCGGCGGGCGGCCCGTCAGCTCCTGAAGGCGCCGCACCCGGTACTTGACCGTGTTGCCGTGGACGTGCAGCGCGGCGGCGGTCGGCTCGATGCGGCCGCCGTGGTCGAGGTGGACGAGGGCGGTCTCGGCGAGCTCGCGGTGGAACGGGTCGGCGGGGTCCAGCCCGCGCAGCAGCGCGGCCGCCAGCAGGCCGCCCAGCTCGGGTTCGGCGTCGGTGACCGTGGCGAGGGCCAGGTCGGCGAGGTCGCGCAGCCCGGTGAGCCCCGCGGCCGCGCCCGCCCGCAGCGCGCCGCGTCCCAGCGCGTACAGCGGCGCGACGTCGGCG
>NZ_JBHTJA010000063.1:0-39753 GCF_042675525.1 Actinomadura sediminis | reverse complement strand
CGCCCGCGCCCGCGGCGCCGCGGCGGAGTGACCGCCCCGGCGGGCGCGGGACGCGCCGTCAGGTCACCGACGAGTAGGCGACGACGCCGCGGCGCATCGCGTCCATCGCGCGGCGGGCCGTCTTGCGGACGTGCCCGTTGGCGGGGGACGCGTCGGCGACCTGCCCGAGCAGGTCGAGGAGCTGCTTGACGGCGCGGACGAAGTCGCCGGCGGTCATGTCGCTCGCGAGCAGCACCTCGTCGAGGTCGTCGCCCTTGGCCCACCGGTACGCCGTCCACGCGAACCCGAGATCGGGTTCGCGCAGGAACGACACGCGGTTGTCGCGCTCGACGGCGTCCAGTTCGCCCCACAGCCGCACCATCGCGTCGAGGGCGTCCTCGGCGCGGCCGGACGGGGCGCGGTGCGGGCCGGTGTCGTCGTCGCGCCGCGACTCGTACACCAGCGCCGACACGCACGCGGCCAGTTCGGCGTGGTCGAGGCCGTCCCACAGTCCGGCGCGGAGGCTCTCGGCCGTCAGCAGGTCGAGCTCGTTGTAGATCCGCCCGAGGCGGCGGCCTTCGCCGGTGACCTCGCCGTTGTGCAGGTAGCCGAGCTGTTCCAGGACGGCGCAGACCCGGTCGAAGGTGCGGGCGATGACCTGGGAGCGGCCCTCGACGCGGCGCCGCAGCTGCGCGGTCTCGCGGTCGAGACGGTGGTACCGCTCGGCCCAGCGGGCGTGCTGCTCGCGTTCGTCGCAGCCGTGCACGGGGTGGCGGCGCAGTTCGGCGCGCAGCGCGGCGATCTCGGCGTCGTCGGCGGCGGCGGAGTCGCCGCGGGACCGCCTGCGCTCCCGCGCGTCGTCGGGGACCTTGTTGCGGAGGGTGGCGGCGAGGTCGCGGCGGTCCTGCGGGTTGCGGGGGCTGAACGACTTGGGGATGCGGACCCGCTCGACGGGTTCGACGGCGCGGGGGAAGTCCTGGATCGACAGCCGCTGAACGGACCGGTTCACGGTGAGCACGAGCGGCGCGGGCCCGTCGGAGCGGCGGCCGAGGCCGGGGTCGAGGACGACGGCGAGGCCGGAGCGGCGCCCGGACGGCACGAGGATCACGTCGCCGGGGCGGAGCCGCTCGAGGGACTTGGCGGCTTCGGCGCGGCGGGACGCCGACCGTTCCCGCGACAACTGCGCCTCCCGGTCCGACAGCCGCCTGCGCAGCGCCGCGTACTCCATGAAGTCGCCGAGGTGGCACCGCGCGGCCTCCGCGTACCCGGCGAGGGCCTCCTCGTTCTTGTGGACCTGCCGGGCGAGGCCGACGACGGCGCGGTCGGCCTGGAACTGCGCGAACGACTCTTCGAGGAGGGTGCGGGCCCGTTCGATCCCGACGGCGCCGACGAGGTTGACGGCCATGTTGTAGGACGGGCGGAAGCTGGAGTTCAGCGGGTAGGTGCGGGCGCCGGCGAGGCCCGCGACGGACGCCGGGTCGACGTTGGGCGCCCACACCACGACGGCGTGGCCCTCGACGTCGATGCCGCGCCGCCCGGCGCGTCCGGTGAGCTGGGTGAACTCGCCGGGGGTGAGGTCGACGTGCGCCTCCCCGTTCCACTTGTCGAGCTTCTCGATCACGACGGTGCGGGCGGGCATGTTGATGCCGAGCGCGAGCGTCTCGGTGGCGAACACCGCCTTGATCATCCCGCGGGTGAACAGCTCCTCGACGATCTCCTTGAACGTGGGGAGCATCCCGGCGTGGTGGGCGGCGACGCCCCGCTCCAGCGCGGCGAGGAAGTCGTCGTAGCCGAGGACCCGCAGGTCGGCCGGGGGGATGTCGGCGGTGCGCAGCTCGGCGTGCGCGCGGATCTCCTCCGACTCCTCCCTGGAGGTGAGCCGGATCCCGGCGGCGAGGCACTGCTGGACGGCGGCGTCGCACCCGGCGCGGGAGAAGATGAACGTGATCGCGGGGAGGAGCCCGGCGCGGTCGAGCCGCTCGATGACGTCCGGGCGGGCCGGGGGCCGGTACCGCTGCGGGCGGGGCGCGCGGCGCCGCCCGGTGCGGCGGCCCTGGTTGACCTTGGCGCGGCGCACCTCCTCCACGGCCATGCGGGTCAGCCTGGGGTTGAGGCGGGCCTGCCGGTTCTCGCCCTTGCCGGTGTCGACGAACAGGTCGTGCAGGTAGGTGCCGACGAGCATGTGCTGGAAGAGCGGGACGGGCCGGTGCTCGTCGACGACGACGGCGGTCTCGCCGCGCACGGCCTGCAGCCATTCGCCGAACTCCTCGGCGTTGCTGACGGTCGCCGACAGCGCCACGATCCGCACCGAGTCGGGAACGTGGATGATCACCTCTTCCCAGACGGCGCCGCGGAACCGGTCGGCGAGGTAGTGCACCTCGTCCATCACGACGAACGCCAGCCCGGCGAGGGTCGGGGACTGCGCGTACAGCATGTTGCGCAGCACCTCGGTGGTCATCACGACGATGGGCGCCTCGCCGTTGACGCTGTTGTCGCCGGTGAGCAGCCCGACCTTCTCGGGCCCGTAGCGGCGGACGAGGTCGGCGTACTTCTGGTTCGAGAGCGCCTTGATCGGCGTGGTGTAGAAGCATTTGCCGCCGCCGGTCAGCGCGAGGTGGACGGCGAACTCCCCGACGACGGTCTTGCCGGAGCCGGTGGGCGCCGCGACGAGGACGCCGCTGCCGTCCTCCAGCGCCTGGCACGCCCGCAGCTGGAAGGCGTCCAGCTCGAAGTCGTACAGGGTGCGGAAGTCCAGCAGGGCGGGGCCGTACCCGGCGGTGCGCCTGCGGTAGGCGGCGTACCGGGAGGCCGGGGAGTCCCCGGGCCGCTCCTCGGCCTTCCGCCCGGTCGACGTGGTGTCGGGGGAGGTCATGTCTTCGAGCCTACGGTTTCGACCGGCCCGATTCCCAATCCATAACGAACCGGATTCCGGCGGGCGCGCGGGTGGGACGGGCGCGCGCCGGGCCGGGCCGGGGTCAGCGGCCGCGGCCGCGGCCGCCGCCCTTCTCCAGTTCGGCGTCGATCGCCTCGAGGTCCAGCGGGGCCGCCTCGTCGTCGGACAGTTCCGCGTACGGGTCGGGGCGCGCGGCGAGCCGCCGGTCGTGCAGGTACGCGATCACCTCGGCGATCTCGAACAGCACGATCGTGGGGAGGGCCAGGGCGAGCATGGTGAACGGGTCCTGGCTGGGGGTGGCGATCGCGGCGAACACGAACACCCCGAACCACAGCATCCGGCGGGACTTGCGGATCCGCTCGTGGGTCAGCACGCCCGCCAGGTTCAGGATCACCACGAACAGCGGCAGCTCGAACGTCAGCCCGAAGATGAACAGCATCGCCTGGGCGTAGCTCAGGTAATCCTGGATGCCGATGAGGACGATGGTGTCGCCCGGCGCGAGCCCGATGAGGATCTGCAGGCCCTTGTCCATCGTCAGGTAGGCCAGGGCGCCGCCGGCGAGGAACAGCGGCACGGCCACCGCCATGAACGTGTACGTCCAGCGCCGTTCCCGCCGGTACAGGCCGGGCGCGACGAACGCCCACAGCTGGTACAGCCACACCGGCGACGACAGCACCGTGCCGATCATCAGCGCGACCTTCAGGTGCACGAAGAACCCCTCGAAGGGGCCGTGCACGACCAGGTCGCACTTGCCGTCGAGGCAGTGCTCGGTCGGGATCCGCGTGTAGGGCTGCTTCAGCCAGTCCCAGATGGGGTCGAAGAAGATCCAGCCGATGATCGCACCGGCCACCAGGCCCAGGATCGCCTTGACCAGCCGGTTGCGCAGCTCACGGAGATGCTCCATGAGCGGCATGCGGCCGTCGGGTGCGGCGGTGCGCCTGCTCAGCTTCATCGTCGGCTTTCGGGCTCGTGTTCGGTCCGGGGGTGGGCGCGGCGGCGGCCCTCGGCGTGAGGGCGGCGGCCGCCGCGGGCGGGGCGGCGCGGTGCGGTGCGGTGATGTCCGCCGCGGTGATGCTCGCTGCGTGATGTCCGCTGCGTGGTGCTCGCCGCGATACCGCGCGCCGCCGCCGGATCAGTGCTTGCGGACCTGGCCCGGGTCCGACACCGGGACGCCCCGCAGCGGCTCACCGGACGCGAGCGCCTGCGGGCTCCGCGCGCTCTGCTGCGCGCCGGGCGCCTCCGCGGGGGCGTCCTGCTGCTGCGACGCCTGCGCCTGGCGGGTGTCGCGGCCGTCGTCATCGTCGTCGTCGTGCAGGCCCTTGGTCTCGGCCTTCAGGATCCGGGCGGACTTGCCCAGCGACCGGGCGAGCTGCGGCAGCTTCGCCGACCCGAACAGCAGCAGTACCACCGCCAGGATGATCAGAATTTCGGTCGTGCCAAGTCCAGCCATGACAAATCCTCTTCAGCAGGGGTCCTCACGACGATCGTACGCCGTCTTCGCGCGCTTGTGGCGCCCGAGATCCCTCGAGTCGGGAGAGTTCATCCCGCAGCGCCGACTGTTTCGGCGCCAGCCGTGATCTGGTGCGCTCGAGTTCACGTCCGAACCGCCGCACGCCCAGGTACACCTTGAACGCGCAGTAGGCGAGCACGGCCAGGCCGACGAAGCCCGCCGTCACCGAAACCGCTACCCACGCCACGCCCGCCACCGTAGCCGATCCCCGCGGGACCTTCAGCACGGGGCGGCCCCGGAACGGCGGTCTCCGCACGGTGCCGCGCCGCCGTCCGCGCCGCCGCCCGCGGCCCGGGCGGCGGCGCGGGCGTCGCGGCGGGCGGGTCAGCCCAGGCCGTACTGCGCGAGGGCCCGGGCGGCGTCGTCGCCGACGCCGTCGGCGGCGGACGCGGGCGCCACGACGCGGCCCTGGTCGCCGAGCCGCAGCGCGAGGCCCCGCACCCAGCGGGTGTCGGGCGTCGGCAGCACCACCCGCAGCCGCCCCTCCCCCAGTTCCTCGACGCTCTCGCACGGGTAGTAGTCGGCGACCCAGCGGCCGCGGGGCGTCAGCTCCAGCGTCACCCGCACGTCCTGCGGGGACGGCCGGAACAGCCCGGCGTCGACGTCGATCGGCTCGGCGTGGTCGGGGACCTCGGCGGGCTCGTCCAGCACCGTCAGGGCGGTGATGCGGTCGAGCTTGAACAGCCGCACCGCCTCCGCGCGGCGGCACCACCCCTCGAGGTAGGTGTTGCCCTCCACCACCAGCAGCCGCATCGGGTCGACGTCCCGCTCGGTGTTCTCGTCACGCGCCGGCACGTAGTACGCCAGGTGCACGCGGCTGCGCGACGCGACGGCGTCCCGCAGCGTCCCGAGCACCGTGCGGGCGCCGGGCCCGCCTCCCGCGGCGACGTCGCGGGCGTCGACCTGGACGGCGACCTGCGCGCTCGGCACCGCCGCCGCGCCCGCCGCGGTCTCCAGCTTCGCGATGACGCGGCTGAGCGCGTCCCGGTCGTGCAGGTCGGGGATCTCGGCGAGCATCCGCAGCGCCACCAGCAGCGCGCTGGCCTCGTCGACCTTCAGCCGCAGCGGCCGCGCGATCGACTCGGCCTCCGCCACGGTGATCTCGCCGCCCTCGTAGGACAGGTCGATCGGGCAGTACGGGTCGGGCGCGCGCAGCTCCACGCACCACAGCAGGTTCAGGTCGTCGATCAGCTGCTTCTCGGTGACCCCGAACGCCGCCGCGGCCTCCTCGAGCGCGACGGTGTCGCGGTTGACGACGTACGGGACGAGCGCGAGCAGCCGCGCGAGCCGCCCCGTCGACGCCGCCGCCTGCTGCCGGGCGGCGGGCCCGGTGCTCCTGCCGGTCCTGCCGGTCTTGGCCGTCATCGCGCGCGCACCGTCCCCTCCTCGGTCTCCCCGCCGCCGGCCCGGTCCGGTTCCCCGGCGGCCAGCACCGACTTCAGCTGCTGGATCACCGCGTCCCGCAGGTCCGGCGGGTCCAGCACGACCAGGTCGTCGGCGAACCGCGCCAGGTACGGCGCGAACCGCTCCACGTCCCGGAACGTCAGGACCGCCTCGTCCCACGCGCCGTCGCCGGAGGGCCGCACGTCGCGCGCCCACCGGCGGGGACCCTGCGCGGCGCCCGCCCGCAGCCGCACCGTCGCCGGGCGCGGCTCGGTGACCGCCTCGCCGCGGTCGAAAGCGATCCGCCGCACGTCGACGCCGTCCGGGACCGTCACCGACCCGGCCGGGCCGTCGGCGGCGACCTCCCCGTCGATGCGGCTCAGCCGGAACACCCGCTCCTCGTCGCGGTCCCGGTCGAACCCGACCACGTACCAGCGTCCCCGCCTGCTGACGACGCCCCACGGCTCCAGGTGGCGGCGGGTCACCGACGTCCGCCCGATCGCCCGGTAGTCGAACGCGACCGGCCGCCGGTCCCGGACCGCCTCCCAGAGGGCCTGGAACGCCGGCTCGCCGGTGTCCACGCGCGGCTCGATCCCGACGGCGGCCGACGCGTCGGTCTCCACGCCCGCCGCCCGCAGCTTCAGCAGCGCCCCCGACGCCGCCTCCGCCAGGCTCGCCCGCTGCCACACCCGGGCCGCCAGGCCCAGCACCGCCGCCTCGTCGGGCGTCAGGTGCACGTCGGGCAGCTCGTAGTCCTGCGGCGGGATCCGGTACCCGATCTCCTCGCCCCCGCCGCCCTGCAGGTCACTGCCGACCTCCAGCGGAACGCCCAACTCGCGCAACTCTTCCTTGTCGCGCTCGAACATCCGCTTGAACGCCTCGTCGGAGTCCGGATACCCCGGCACCGCCCGGCGGATCTGCTCCGCGGTCAGATAACGCCGGGTGGCGAGCAGGCAGACCACCAGATTCAGCAGGCGCTCGGTCTTGCGCCGCGACACTTCGCCACCACCTCTTCGCTCCGTGAAGCCCCCGGGAACCCCGTGCACGGGCCCGAACGCCCCCACGCCCGTCACCTGAGGACGCTACCGTTTCCCAGTGTGATCCGATGGCGTAAAGGCACAGTTGAGGGCATCCGACGCGAATGGCCGGGGGCGGTCGAACTCGACGTCGAGATCGGGGGCGACGGCGCGCACCGCGCCCTGGCGTATCCCGCGCTGGTGGGGCGTCCCGAACCCGGCGACACCGTCCTGCTCAACACTACGGCCTTGGCGATGGGCCTCGGCACCGGCGGCTACGCGATGGTCGTCGCGATCCCCGACCGGCTCCCCCCCGACCCGTCCGGGCCCGGCCACCTCGTGAAGGCCCGCTACACCCCCCTGCAGGCCACGGTCCTCGGCGCCGACGAGCAGGACTCCCCCCACCACGACGTCCTGCGCGACGCCGACTCCCTCGGCGGCGCGCCCGTCGTCGTCGCCGACCTGCACTCCGCGCTGCCGCCGATCCTCGCCGGGCTCCTCGCCGCCCGGCCCGGCACCCGCGTCGTGTACGTGATGCCCGACGGGGGCGCGCTGCCGTCCTGGTTCTCCATGTCGATCGCCCGGCTCAAGGACGCGGGCGCCCTCGCGGCGACCGTCACCGCCGGGCAGGCGTTCGGCGGCGACCTCGAGGCGGTCACCGTCCACACGGCGCTGCTCGCGGCGCGGCTGGTCCTGGACGCCGAGGTCGTCGTCCTCGCGCAGGGACCGGGGAACCTCGGCACCGGCACCCGCTGGGGGTTCTCGGGCGTGTCCGCGGGCGAGGCCGTCAACGCCGCGTCCGTCCTCGGGGGGCGGCCCGTCGCGTCGCTGCGGGTCAGCGAGGGCGACAGGCGGGAACGCCACATCGGCGTCTCCCACCACTCCCTCACCGCCTACGGGCGCGTCGCCCTCGCCCGCGCCGACGTGCCCGTCCCCGAGCTGGGCGGCGAGTTCGGCGCCCGCGTCGCGGCGCAGGCCGCCCCGCTCGGGGACCGGCACGCGCTCGTTCCCGTCGCCGTCGACGGCCTCCGCGACGTCCTCGCCGGCGCGGAACAGGACTGGGGCGTCCGGCTGTCCACCATGGGCCGCCGCCTCGACGAGGACCTCGCCTACTTCCTCACCGCGGCCGCCGCCGGCCGCCACACCGCCGCGCTGCTCTGACCGGGCCGGGCGCGCCGGACGTTCCGCCGCGTTCCCCGGGGGCCGGGCTCACACCGGCGCGAGCCCGGCCTCCTCGGCGGTGAACGACGACGCGAACGTGAACGCCCGCGGCGACGGGCCCTCCGCGCGCAGCAGCGCCAGCCGCTCCATCGCCTCGTCCACCGTCGGGACGTGCCCGGCCGGGATCCACCACAGCACGAGGTGCGCTTCGGCGTGCCGCCGGAACCATTCGCGGCGGCGCCGCATCGTCTCCAGGTGCGGGGACTTGTACACGAAGTCCCACAGCGACTCCGCCGACTCCCACACCGAGAAGTTGACGATCACGTCGTCGCCGGCCGGGCGCATCCCGGTGGCGTCCGGCCGACCGTCCTCCACCAGCCGCCACACGAACCCGGGCGCGGCGTCGGCGAGGGCGTTCACGGGGTCCAGCAGCTCCACGAACGGCGCCATCCGCGGATCGTCCAGGGGGAAGTGCAGGGTCGCCACGTTGAACTGGGCGAGGTGGTGGGCCGGGCTCCCGGCCCGGGCGGGGGCGTGCGCGGTGCGGTGATCGTCCGTCATGGGATCACCTCACCACGCCCCCGCTTCTATGTCAACGTTCATTGTTTTTAGAAGGGGCGGGCGGCGACTCCTCCACGACCGCGCAGCACCACCCCGGACGCGCGTCCATCCGCACCCGCATCCCCCGGACCCCCTCCGTCATCCCCTCGAGCAGCGCCACATTCATCCCGCAGACCAGCGGCGGGAACGCCTCGGCCACCGCACCGAACGGGCAGTTGCGCATCCGGACGACCGCCCCGCCGCCCTCGGCGCACCCCTCGGGCCCGTCCCGCCCGTCCCGCCCGTCCCGGCCGTCCTGCCCCGCACCCCCGGCCTCCTCGCGCACCGGCTCATAACCGCGCCGCGCGAGAACCCGCACCACCTCCGCCAGATCACCGCACGCACCGTCCGCCGCGGCCAGCGAACGCCCCCGCCGACGCGCCGCGGCCTGCAACTCCCCGTCCAGACCCGCCGCCTCCGCGGCCTCCGCCAGCAGCGACGCCGCCGTCCCGTAATCCCGCGCCGGAACCGACACCCCGCGCTCCGCCGCCGACCGCCGGTACACCTTCGCCGGACGGCCCGCCCCCGGCCCCGAACGGCCCGTCAACCGCCGGCTGCCCGCCTCCAGCAGACCCGCGTCCACCAGCTTGTCCAGATGGAACGCCGCCAGCGTCCGCCCCAGCCCCAGCGCCTCCGCCGCCTCGTTGCGGCCCACCTCCCGGCCCCGCGCGGCCACGAACTCGTACAGCCGCCGCCGCACCGGATCCTGCAGCAGCGCGATCGCCTCGATGTCCTCCACACCGCCAGTCTAGGAACAGCGGACATGGTTTTTAGAGAACAGGCGGCACCACCGGCCGGCGCCCGCCACCCCGGCGAAACCCCGATGTGAACCCCGGTGCGAACCTCAATGGACCCCGAGCAGCTCCACCACGAACACCAGCGTGTCGTCACCCCGGATCCCGTACTGCGGCAACCCCTTCGCCCCGTAACCCAGCGACGGCGGCACCACCAGCAGCATCCGGCTGCCGACCCGGCGCCCCACCAGCGCCTCGTCCCACCCCTTCAGCACCTCACCGGTACCGATCGTCACCGCCGCCGGATGCCCCTCACCCCACGACGAATTGAACACCTGCCCGTTACGCCAGAAATACCCCGCGTACTGCAGCGCGACGAGCTGCCCGCCCTTCACCTCGGGCCCCTCGCCCTGCACGAGCGTCACCGCCTGCAGCTTCCCCGGCGCCGCACCCCGCGGCATCGTCACCACCGGCACCTGCCCGGGCACCGCCTCCCCGACCTTCGGCAACCGCGGATCCCCCTGCTCCCGCGGCTCCCCCTCCACCGCGGCCGACTTCCCGTACACGCCCCGCACGTCCAGCACGTACACCAGCGTGTCGCCCGGCCCCACCCGATGCCGGGAATCGCCCTTCTCCCCGAAACCCTTCTCCGGCGGAATCCGCGCCACCACACGCGCCCCCGGACTCGCCCCCACCAGCGCCTCCGCGAGCCCCGGAACCACCGTCCCCGTCGGGAACACCCCCGGCTCGCCCTCCGCGTAACTGCTCGCCACGAGCTTGCGCTCATCGTCGTTCCACCGGTAACCGACATAATCGGCCACCACCAGATCACCCTTGCGGGCCTCGGCCCCGTCCCCGTCCTCCAGGGTCTCCACCGCCAGCGAATCCCCCGGACCGCCGTCCGGGAACTCCACCTCCGGAACCTTCCCGAACTCCCCGCTGACCGACACGTCCACCCCGCCGCCGAACAACGAGCACGACGACGCGAAGACAAGCGGAACGGACACCACGACGGCGGCGGACACGACCGAAAGACGACGACGGCGCATACGGGTCCTTCACGGGGGTGACGAGCGCTGCTGGCCGCTCACCCTACCGCCAAAGTGACCCGCCAGTAGGCCCGGGCGCGCCCGACATCCCGGACGCACCCGACCACACCGCCGCAAGCACACCCGGCCACCCGGAACCCCGCACCGCAGGCCCCGCCGACCACCCCGCGGCACCCGCTACATGCCCGCGATCAGCTTGTCGACCCGCTCGTCCACCGACCGGAACGGATCCTTGCACAGCACCGTCCGCTGCGCCTGATCGTTCAACTTCAGATGCACCCAGTCCACCGTGAAATCACGCCGCTTCTCCTGCGCCTTACGGATGAACTCACCCCGCAACCGCGCCCGCGTCGTCTGCGGCGGAACCGACTTCGCCTCGAAAATGTCCAGATCCCGCGTGACCCGCTCCGCGCCACCACGCCGCTCCAGCAGGTAATACAGACCCCGATCACGATGCACATCGTGATACGTCAGATCCAGCTGCGCCACCCGCGGCGACGACAACGGCAGATCGTACTTCCGCCGATACCGCTCGATCAGCTGGTACTTCATCACCCAGTCGATCTCCCGCGACACCAGGTCCAGATCCCCGGTCTCCACCGCCCGCAGCGTCCGCTCCCACAGATCCAGCACCCGCTTCGCCGTCGCGTCACCGCCCCGCGCGTCCACGAAATCCCGCGCCTTGACGAAGTACTCCTTCTGGATCTCCAGCGAACTCGCCTCCCGGCCGTTCGCCAGCCGCACCTTCCGCCGGCCCGTCATGTCATGACTGACCTCCCGGATCGCCCGGATCGGGTTCTCCAGCGTCAGATCACGCATCACCACCCCGGCCTCGATCATCCGCAGCACCAGGTCGGTCGCACCGACCTTCAGCAGCATCGTCGCCTCGCTCATGTTCGAGTCACCGACGATCACATGCAGCCGCCGGAACCGCTCCGCATCCGCGTGCGGCTCGTCCCGCGTATTGATGATCGGACGAGACCGCGTCGTCGCCGACGACACGCCCTCCCAGATGTGCTCCGCACGCTGCGACACGCAATACACCGCACCCCGCGGCGTCTGCAGCACCTTCCCCGCACCACACACGATCTGCCGCGTCACCAGATACGGAATCAGCACATCCGCCAGCCGGCCGAACTCCCCATGCCGCCCCACCAGATAGTTCTCATGGCAGCCGTACGAGTTCCCCGCCGAATCCGTGTTGTTCTTGAACAGGTAGATGTCGCCGGCGATGCCCTCCTCCCGCAACCGCCGCTCCGCGTCCACCTGCAGACCCTCCAGGATCCGCTCCCCCGCCTTGTCGTGCGTCACGAGATCGACGACACTGTCGCACTCCGGCGTCGCGTACTCCGGATGACTCCCCACATCCAGGTACAACCGCGCCCCGTTCCGCAGGAACACGTTGCTGCTGCGCCCCCACGAGACCACCCGCCGGAACAGATAACGCGCCACCTCGTCCGGAGACAGCCGCCGCTGCCCACGGAACGTGCAAGTGACGCCGTACTCGTTCTCTAGCCCGAAGATGCGCCTGTCCACACCACGACCCTATGCGCCCCGAACCGAACTTCGTAGTCTCCGGATGGACAAGGTTCCCGGCACCCCGCCCCGCACACCCCTCCCGCACATCCCAGGCACACCGAAGGCCCGCCACGGCGACACGGCACCACACCGCACCACCCCGACGGGCCCACGACCACTCACGGCACCCGGCCACACCGAACCCCGCGCGCCCCCCCGCACCCGGACCCCGAACCGGCCCCGAACCGCGCGAACGCCCCCGGCACGGGACCGGCCGCACGCGCGAACACCCACGGCGCCCAGACCACCACGGCCACCGGACCGAGGATCAGTCCTCGCCGGACGAACCCTCCGACGACGACCCGGCCTCGTCCTCACCACCCGACGACCCGGACGAACCCTCCGCCAGCAGCCCCTCGATCCGCCGCGCCGCCAAACGCTTGAACAGGCGATGCTCCCGATTCCGATCCAGCACCGCCACCTCCAGCGACGACGCCTCCAGATGACGATCCGAATCCTGCGCCTCCAGCGCACGCACCGCCGTCCGCAACGCCTCCTCCAACGAAGCCCCCTCACGGAACTCGTCCTTCAGCGCCTGCGCCACCGCGTCCGCCTGACCGCCCATCGCCACGTAACCGTGCTCGTCGGCCACCGACCCATCGAACGTCAACCGGTAGATCTGGTCCGTCTCCGCGTCCTCACCGACCTCCGCGACGACCAGCTCCACCTCGTACGGCTTGTTCGTCTCCGTGAAGATCGTCCCCAGCGACTGCGCGTACACGTTCGCCAGCCCCCGCGCCGTCACGTCCCGGCGGTCGTACTGGTACCCGTTGATGTCCGCGTACCGCACCCCGCCCAGCCGCAGGTTCTCGAACTCGTTGTACTTCCCCACCGCCGCGAACGCGATCCGGTCATAGATCTCACTGATCTTGTGCAGCGCCCGCGACGGATTGTCCGCCACGAACAGGATGCCGTCGTCGTACTGCAGCACGACCACGCTGCGGCCACGCGAAATACCCTTCCGCGCATAGTCCGCCTTGTCCTTCATCTGCTGTTCAGGCGACACATAGAACGGCATCGACACCGGTCTGGATCCCTTCTATCGCAGCGGGGCGGTCGGCCCGCCCGGCGAGTCGTAACGTCCCTCGACCACGGACCGCGCGAGCGCCCCCACCTCGTCCTCACCGAGCCGGCGGTACCCGTCCGACGTCACCGACGCCACCACCGGGAAGATCCGCCGCGGCAGGTCCGGACCGCCCGTCGCCGAATCGTCGTCCGCCGCGTCGTACAACGCCTGCACGCACACCAGCGCCGCGTCCTCCGCCGACAGATCCCGCCGGAACAGCTTCTTCAGCGCACCCCGCGCGAACACCGAACCCGACCCGATCGAGTGGAAGTCCCGCTCCTCGTACCGGCCGCCCGCCGGATCGTAGGAGAAGATCCGCCCCGCGTCCCGCTCCTCGTCGTACCCGGCGAACAACGGCACCACCGCCAGCCCCTGCATCGCCATCCCCAGGTTCTGGCGCACCATCGTCGCCAGCCGGTTCGCCTTGCCCTCGACCGACAGCGTCCGGCCCTCGCGCTTCTCGTAATGCTCGAGCTCGACCTGGAACAACCGCATCATCTCGATGCCGATCCCGGCCGTCCCCGCGATCGCGATCGCCGAGAACTCGTCCGCCCGGAACACCTTCTCGATGTCGCGCTGCGCGATCACGTTCCCCGCGGTCGCCCGCCGGTCCCCCGCCATCACCACCCCGCCGGGGAAGGTCACCGCCACGATCGTCGTCCCGTGCGGAATCTCGTCCCCGACCGGCGACGCCGGCGGCGTCCGCCCGCCGGGCAGCAGATCCGGAGAGTACGCCCCCAGGAACTCCGTGAACGAAGACGTGTCCGGGCTCGCGAACAAGCTCGACAGACGCCCGGTGTGCGAATCGTGGGACGCCACGCGACTCCCTTCCCTCCACCATGGCACCGGCACCACACAGATCACCGGCACGGACGAGTACGACCCTACTGTTCAACGCCCGCCCCTGCATGCCGCGCCCTCCCCCGCCACGTCAGCCCACGGCGAACCGGCCGACCCGGCGGGGGCGGAGAGACCTTCAGGAGCGAGCCGCGCCGCCGGGAACCGGCGCCCGTCCGGACGCCCTGCTCCGCGCGACGATCTCCCGGACCAGGACCTCGAGCGGCGTGAGCCCCTCCCCCGCCCGGCTCCAGAGGGACGGGTCGCCGCGCCGATGCTCACCGTCCGCGTCCCGATACGGCTTCCAACCATCCAGCGGGACGGACGCCGGATCCACATCCGGGTGCGTGAACGACAGACGCGTCGTCCCGTCCGGCGTGGTCACCATCTTGACGAGCTCCCCCATCACGTAGTCCGCGGCACGGCGGAGGGTCGTCGGGTCATCGCCGAACTGCCCCATTCCGGTGTTGCAGCCGGTGCAGGCGATCCCCCGCACCGCGCCGGTCCTGTGGTCGTGGTCGATGTGCTCACCGGGCCGATCACTACAGACCCCGCACAGACCGACCTGTCGCCTTAGGAGCCAATCGGCGTCCTCGTCGGTGATGCCGTATTTCTGGCGGAGATGGTAGTGCCGAGGCCTGCTCGTCGACGCTCTCCGCTCCCGCCAACGTGGATCGGTACGCACACGATCAGGCCCGCCGAAAACCGGGCCGCCGACCTCGTTCTCGAGCATCCGAGCCTGAGAGCCGCGCAGCTCGAGGTAGTCCGCGGCGAGAAGCATGCGCTCCGGTTCGTCCTCGAACTGGCCGAGCGCCCCGTTGCACTTGAAGCACAGAATGCGCCGGACGGCACCGCTGAAGTGGTCATGGTCGACGTGCTTCGCAGCGGCACGCAGGCAGATGACGCAGATCCCGCCCTGCTGGGCGATCATCTGCCGCACCTCCTCCTCGGTCACGCCGTACCGAAGCTTGAGAAGATAGTTGCGGCTGCTGCCGTGCCTGCGCTCTCTGTGCTCCCGTGTGATCGTGTTCCAGCAGGGCTTGCAGTAGGAGGAGTTTCCGGACCTTTTGCTTCGATTGCTACCGAATTCCTCTATCGCCTTTACCGTCTCGCATCGCGGACAGTACTTCATCCCCTCAGGATCGTCTCGACGCCTTCGGAAGTCTTTCGTCTTCTTCCCTAGAGCCGCCTGCTTCTTGCGATACGAGGCGGAGTTCCGCTGAGCGAAGCAGTCTCTGCAGTAGAGCGCCAGACCGTCCGGAGAAGCCTTACGCTTCCAGAATTCGGTCGCCGCTTTGACTTTTCCACAGTCCTTGCACTTCTTTGCAGCAATCATGGGTGGGACCTTATCAGCCCCACCCATGATTCGACAACACTTTCGAGTTCGGCGAGCGAACTCAAAAGCCTTTATTATTTGATGGTGTCGGACATGTCCGATTCATCCATCACTGTCCGCCTTTTTGCACAAATCCACGGACGAATTCCTCTGCATTTTCCTCGAGGACTTCGTCGATTTCGTCGAGGATGTTGTCGACGTCGTCGGTCAGTTCCTCGTGGCGTTCCTGGACGTCTTCGCTGGTCGTGGCCTCGGTCTCCTCGACCTCGTCCGTGCGCCGCGTGGTCTGCTTCTGACCGCCGGTGTCCTTTGTGGCCATCACGTACCTCCGCTCCTGCCGTTGCCTTCGACCTTATCCCCGATCTTCGGCGACGAGTGGATCTTGAGGTCCGTTTCGTCCGCCGTGGCGGGGGGCTTCGGGCATGCTCGGGTTATCGCCCGTCCGTAGAGCAATGAAACGGGCATACCGGCCTCGATCCGGAGACGTCGGCCGTTTGCCCAGGTCATCGCCATAGTAAGGGGCGCCGGGAACGCGTACGCCCGGCCCGGTGGCTTGCGCCGCCGGGTCGGGCGTACGTACTGGTCGTGGCCGTCCTGCGGCCCTCAGGTCAGTCCTGGCCGGTCAGGGTCGAGACCAGGGCCTCCGCGGTGCGGCAGCGGTCCAGGAGGGCGCCCACGTGCTCCTTGGTGCCGCGCAGCGGCTCCAGGGTGGGGACGCGCTGGAGGGACTCGCGGCCGGGGACGTCGAAGATGACGGAGTCCCAGGACGCGGCTGCGACGTTGTCGGCGTACTGGCGGAGGCAGCGGCCGCGGAAGTAGGCGCGGGTGTCCTCGGGCGGGTCGTCGATGGCGGCCTCGACCTGGTCCTCGGTGATGAGGCGTTCGATGCGGCCGCGGTCGACGAGCCGGTTGTAGAGGCCCTTGTCGGGGCGGACGTCGGCGTACTGCAGGTCGACGAGGTGCAGGCGGGAGTGGGACCAGTCGATGTCGTCGCGGCTGCGGTAGCCCTCGAGGAGGGCGAGCTTGGCGACCCAGTCGAGCTCGCGGGAGAGCTGCATGGGGTCGTCGCCGAGGCGGTGCAGGACCGACTCCCAGCGGTCGAGGACGTCCTTGGTCATGTCGTCGACGTCGGCGCCGAAGCGGTCCTCGACGTACTTGCGGGACTGCTCGAGGTACTCCATCTGGAGCTGGACGGCGGTCATCTTGCGGCCGTCGCGGAGGGTGAGCAGGTGTTTGCAGGAGGGGTCGTGGGAAACGGCGCGGAGGGAGGCGACGGGCATGTCGACCGAGAGGTCGGTGGTGAGGAAGCCGTCCTCGATCATGGCGAGGACGAGGGAGGTGGTGCCGAGCTTGAGGTAGGTGGACAGCTCGGCGAGGTTGGCGTCGCCGATGATGACGTGGAGGCGCCGGTATTTCTCGGGGTCGGCGTGGGGTTCGTCGCGGGTGTTGATGATGGGGCGTTTGAGGGTGGTCTCGAGGCCGACTTCGACTTCGAAGAAGTCTGCGCGCTGGCTGATCTGGAAGCCGTCGCCGCGGCCGTCGACGCCGATGCCGACGCGGCCGGCGCCGCAGACGACCTGGCGGGAGACGAAGAAGGGGGTGAGGTGGCGGACGATGTCGGCGAAGGGGGTCTCGCGGCGCATGAGGTAGTTCTCATGGCAGCCGTAGGAGGCGCCCTTGTTGTCGGTGTTGTTCTTGTAGAGCTGGATGGGGTTGGTGCCGGGGACCATGGCGGCGCGGTGGGCGGCGTCGGCCATGACGCGTTCTCCGGCTTTGTCCCAGATGACGGCGTCGAGGGGGTTGGTGCACTCGGGTGCGGAGTATTCGGGGTGTGCGTGGTCGACGTAGAGCCGGGCGCCGTTGGTGAGGATGATGTTGGCGAGGCCGAGGTCTTCGTCGGTGAGCTGGGTGGGGTCGGCGACCTCGCGGGCGAGGTCGAACCCGCGGGCGTCGCGGAGGGGGTTCTCTTCTTCGAAGTCCCAGCGGGCCCGGCGGGCGCGCGCCGCCGATGCCGCGAGGTAGGCGTTGACGACCTGGGAGGAGGTCACCATCGCGTTGGCCCCTGGCTGGCCCGGTACGGAGATGCCGTACTCGGTCTCGATGCCCATCACCCGCCGAACAGTCATATCGTCGAGCCTATCGGGGCGGTGGGGGTGGAGCCACGGGGGCGGTGTGTCGTGGCGGTTTCGTCGTGGTTCGGGTGTGGTCGCATGGTGGTGACGTGCGCGCGGCGGCCCCTTGTGGTGGGGGCCGCCGCGCGTGTGGTCGTGGTGGGTCGGGTCAGAGGTACTGGCCGGTGTTGGCGACGGTGTCGATGGAGCGTCCGGCTTCTGCGCCCTTGGTTCCGGAGACGAGGGTGCGGATGTAGACGATCCGTTCGCCCTTCTTGCCGGAGATGCGGGCCCAGTCGTCGGGGTTGGTGGTGTTGGGCAGGTCCTCGTTCTCGCTGAACTCGTCGACGCAGGCGGCGAGCAGGTGGTTGACGCGCATGCCCTTTTGCCCGGTGTCGAGGAACTGTTTGATGGCCATTTTCTTGGCGCGGTCGACGATGTTCTGGATCATGGCGCCGGAGTTGAAGTCCTTGAAGTAGAGGACTTCCTTGTCACCGTTGGCGTAGGTGACTTCGAGGAAGCGGTTCTCCTCGGTCTCGGCGTACATGCGTTCGACGGTGCGCTGGATCATGGCGTCGACGGTGGCCTCTTCGGAGCCGTCGTGCTCCTTGAGGTCGTCGGGGTGGAGCGGGAGGCCGGTGAGGATGTACTTGGAGAAGATGTCCTTGGCGGCCTCGGCGTCGGGGCGCTCGATTTTGATCTTGACGTCGAGTCGTCCGGGGCGCAGGATCGCGGGGTCGATCATGTCCTCGCGGTTGGACGCTCCGATGACGATGACGTTCTCGAGGCCTTCGACTCCGTCGATCTCGCTGAGCAGCTGCGGGACGATGGTGTTCTCGACGTCGGAGGAGACTCCGGAGCCGCGGGTGCGGAAGATGGAGTCCATCTCGTCGAAGAACACGATGACGGGGGTGCCGGCGGACGCCTTCTCGCGGGCTCGCTGGAAGACGAGCCGGATGTGGCGTTCGGTTTCGCCGACGTACTTGTTGAGGAGTTCGGGTCCCTTGATGTTGAGGAAGAAGCTCTTGCCTTCCTTGCCGGTCTTCTCGGCGACCTGTTTGGCGAGGGAGTTGGCGACGGCCTTGGCGATGAGGGTCTTGCCGCATCCGGGCGGTCCGTAGAGGAGGACGCCCTTGGGGGGCCGGAGCTGGTGTTCGCGGAACAGGTCGGCGTGCAGGTAGGGCAGTTCGACGGCGTCGCGGATGAGTTCGATCTGGCCGCCGAGGCCGCCGATCTCGTCGTAGGAGATGTCGGGGACCTCTTCGAGGACGAGTTCTTCGACCTCGGCCTTGTGGATCTTCTCGTAGGCGTAGCCGGAGCGGGACTCGAGCATGAGGGAGTCGCCGGCGCGCAGCGGGACGCCGCGGAGCGGTTCGGCGAGCTTGATGACGCGTTCCTCGTCGGCGTGCGCGATGACGAGGGCGCGTTCTCCGTCGTCGAAGAGTTCCTTGAGCATGACGACTTCGCCCTGCTCTTCGAAGTCGAGTGCTTCGACGACGTTGAGGGCCTCGTTGAGCATGACCTCTTGGCCGCGCTGGAGTTCCTCGACGTCCACGGCGGGGCTGACGTTGACGCGGAGTTTGCGTCCGCCGGTGAAGATGTCGACGGTTCCGTCGTCGCGGGTTCCGAGGAAGACCCCGAATCCGGAGGGTGGTTGTGCGAGCCTGTCGACCTCCTCCTTGAGCGCCACGATCTGTTCGCGAGCCTCTTTGAGGGTCGCTACGAGACGCTCGTTCTGACCGGTTACGGCGGCCAGGTTGGCCTGTGCCTCATGGAGACGTTCTTCCAGCACGCGTGCTTGGCGCGGGGATTCCGCGAGTTTGCGGCGCAGCACGGTGATCTCCTCCTCCAGGAAGGAGATCTGCGTTTGGAGGTCCTTGACCTCCTTGTCGTGCTGCGCTCTGCGCGCCCCAGCATCGTCACGAGCGGCCACGCCCCGTCACCTCCTCACGAAGAGAGCCGACGACCTACTGAGACCCTACCTATCTGGAGGGCTTCCGTAACCTGCCCATTCGGTTCTCGTGTCGTGCGGGTGGTTTTCGGGGGCGGGCGGGGGGTGGTCCGGTGGGTGGCCGAGTGCGGGCCGGACCTGGGGTTTTGTGGTGTGCGGGGCGGGTGTCGGGGTGGGGTTCGGTGGTTTCGGCGGGTTGTGGTGCGACACGCCGGTGGGGCGCCGGGATGTGATCTATGACTCGGTGGCGGGGCCGGGCGCGGCGGCGGGCGGGTCGCCGGAGGGGTCGCCGGGCGCGGTGGTGGGCGCGGTGGTGGGCGGGGCCGTATCGGGGGCGGGGTGGGCACCCTTGGCGGGGCGGCGCCGGCGGGCGGGCGGGGTGACCCCGTCGGCGAGGCGGCGGGCGGTGACGAGGAAGCCGGTGTGGCCGACCATGCGGTGGTCGGGGCGGACGGCGAGGCCGTCGACGTGCCAGCTGCGGAGCATGGTCTCGAAGGCGTAGGGCTCGGCGAAGGCGCCGTGGGCGCGGAGGTCTTCGACGATGCGGGACATCTGGGTGGTGGTGGCGATGTAGGCGCAGACCATGCCGCCGGGGATGAGGGCCTCGGCGACGGCGTCGATGCATTCCCAGGGGGCGAGCATGTCGAGGACGGCGCGGTCGATCTCGGTTTCGGCGAGGTCGTGTTCGAGGGATCCGACGGTGAGGCGCCAGGCGGGGTGGGGGCCGCCGAAGAAGCGTTCGACGTTGCCGCGGGCGATGTCGGCGAAGTCGGGGCGGCGTTCGTAGGAGGAGAGGAGGCCGTGTTCGCCGACGGCGCGCAGGAGGAAGCAGCTGAGGGCGCCGGAGCCGGCGCCGGCTTCGACGACGCGGGCGCCGGGGAAGATGTCGGCTTGGGCGACGATCTGGGCGGCGTCCTTGGGGTAGACGACGGCGGCGCCGCGGGGCATGCGGAGGGTGTGGTCGGTGAGGAGGGGGCGGAAGGCGAGGTATTCGACGCCGCCGGTGGAGCGGAAGACGGATCCTTCGGGGCTGCCGATGATGGTGTCGTGGGGGATGGCGCCCTTGTGGGAGTGGAATTCCTTGCCGGGCTGGAGGGTGATGGTGTTGATGCGGCCCTTGGGGTCGGTGAGCTGAACCTGGTCTCCGGGACGGAAGGGGCCGTGGGGGATGCGGCCGGTGGTGGTGCGGGCTCCGTCTTGGGGCTGGGGTTCGCTCATGGGGGTCAAGGCTAGCGCCGGGCGGGGGCGGTTCTGACCGTCCGCCGGGGTGGGCGGCTCGGGGGGGCGGCGCCGTGCGCGTCGGCGGCGGGCGGCGGGTCGGGCGGCGGGTGTCAGATGCCGGCGAAGGTGCGGTCGACGTCGGTGACGGCGAGGACGCCGTAGACGCGGCCGTCGGGTTCGAGCAGGAGGTATTCGGCGGCGGGGGCGCGGCGGAGGGCTTCGACGAGGGCTTCGCCGCGGAGGTCGGCGGGGAGGGTGTGGTCGGGTTCGAGGGTGCGGGAGAGGTCGCCGACGGTGATCCAGGGGCGGCGGTGTTCGGGTGTCTCGGTGACGGCCTTCTCGCTGACGAGGCCGCGGGGGGCGCCGTCGTGGTCGACGACGACGAGGGCGCCGGCGTGGTCGGCGTGGGCGCGGCGGACGGCTTCGGCGAGGGGGACGTCGGGGGTGACGAGGGTGGCGCGGCGGGCGAGGCGGCGGGCGGACAGCAGGGGGATGCGGTCGCGGACGTGTTCGGCGCGGATGGCCTGGGTGGCGCCGACCCAGATGAAGGAGGCGACGAGGGCGGACCACAGGAGGGCGAGCCAGCCGAAGCCGGTGCCGCCGCCGGTGGTCTCGTCGGAGGCGGGGTAGGCGGCGAGGTAGGCGCCGGCGAGGAGGGCGGCGATGGCGACGGCGCGGCCGACCCAGCCGGCGATGATGGCGCCGCTGCGGCTGTGGCCGGTGGCCTTCCAGACGGCGGCGCGGACGAGGCGGCCGCCGTCGAGGGGGAGGCCGGGCAGGAGGTTGAAGACGCCGACGAGGAGGTTGGCGAAGGTGAGGGCGTCGACGAGGAGGAGGGCGACGTCGGGGAGGGGCAGGAGGGCGTGGGCGAGGAGGCCGAGTCCGGCGAGGACGAGGTTGACGAGGGGGCCGGCGAAGGCGATGAGGAATTCGCGGCCGGGGGTGGGGGCTTCGCGTTCGATGGAGGTCTCGCCGCCGAGGATGTGGAGCGTGACGGAGCGGACGGGGAGTCCGAGCACGCGGGCGGTGACGGCGTGGCTGAGTTCGTGGACGAACACGGAGCCGTAGAGGAGGACGGCGTAGGCGAAGGCGACGGCGTAGCTGGCGGGGCGTTCGATGACGTCGTTGACCTGTCCTTCGAACATGACGGTGACGAGGACGGCGACCAGGAACCAGCTGGGCGAGACGAAGACGGGGACGCCGAAGGGCCGGCCGATGTAGAGGCCGGGGCGGGCAGTGCGGCCGTCGTCGTGGCCGGTGGCCGGGGTCTTGCCCGGGTTCGGGGGTGCGCTGTGTGTCACGTCACCGATGCTACGGCCCCGTTCGGGCGGTCGTGCGTCCGGTGGCGGTGCGGGTCGCGGGGTTGCGGGGTTTCGTCGGGGTGGTCGCCTACGCTGCTGTGCCATGACGACGACCGAGGCCGGTGGCCGGCGCCCAGGCAGCCCGAGTGTTCCCTCTCCTTCCCGGGCGGGGGACGGCGGGTCGGGCGGTGTGCCGGTGGTGGGGTCGCTGTCGCCGTCCCGGGCGGGCGATTTCATGACGTGTCCGTTGTTGTACCGGTTCCGGGTGATCGATCGGATTCCGGAGCGGCCGAGTGCGGCGGCCGTGCGGGGGACGCTGGTGCACGCGGTGCTGGAGCGGCTGTTCGATCTGCCGACGGGCGGGCGGACCCCGGAGGCGGCGCTGGCGATGCTGGGGCCGGAGTGGGAGCGGCTGCTGGAGTCGGAGCCGGAGCTGGCGGAGCTGTTCCCGGAGGGCGAGGCGGGGGACGCCGAGCGGGGCGAGTGGCTGGCGCAGGCGCGGCGGATGGTGGAGCGGTACTTCACGCTGGAGGATCCGCGGCGGCTGGAGCCGGCGGAGCGCGAGCTGTTCGTGGAGACGGTGCTGGACTCGGGGTTGAAGCTGCGGGGGTACATCGACCGGGTGGACGTGGCGCCGACCGGTGACGTGCGGATCGTGGACTACAAGACGGGGACGGCGCCGCGTGCGGATTTCGAGGCGCGGGCGCTGTTCCAGATGAAGTTCTACGCGTTGGTGCTGTGGCGGTCGCGAGGCCGGGTGCCGCGGCTGCTGCAGTTGATGTACCTGGGGAACGGCGAGGTGCTGCGGTACGAGCCGGACGAGGCGGATCTGCGGGCGACGCAGCGGAAGGTGGAGGCGCTGTGGCAGGCGATCCGGCGGGCGATGGACAGCGGGGAGTGGCGGTCGCGCAAGGGGCGGTTGTGCGACTGGTGCGATCACCGGGAGCGGTGCCCGGAGTTCGGGGGGACTCCCCCGCCGTTGCCGGTGGTGCCGGTGGGGCGTCCGTCGCCGGCGGAGCGGGAGGGCGCGGAGGTCGCGGGCGCTTCGGGCCCTGGCGGCGCGGCGCGGGAGCGCGACGACCTCTAGCCCGCGGGGGCCGGTCGGGGCGGGGCGGTCTCCTTCTTGCGGATGACCGCAGATCCGCGTTCAGGAGGGCTCACGACCTGGCGTGACGTCCTAGGGTGAGAATCGTGTCACCCCGCATCCGTGGTCTACTCGCCTTCCGCGCCTGGCTGCAGGCGCGTCCGTCGGCGGCCGACGCGCTGCTGGCGGCAGGGTTGCTGCTGGTGGGGCTGCCTCAGCTGTTCCTTTCCGATGTCCGGGTGACCGGGTACGAGCAGATGTTCACGGAGCCGGACGCGCTGGGCGGTGCGCTGGTGGCGGCGGTCACGTTGGCGTTGACGTGGCGGCGGCGCGCTCCGCTGGCGGTGCTGCTGTTCATAGTGGCGGGCGGGGCGGTGCTGGCGGCGCTGCGGTATCCGCCGTCGGTTCCGGACGTGGTGGCGTTCCTGGTGGCGGTGTACAGCGTGGCGGCGCACCGGGGGCTGGCGCAGAGCGCGCTGGGCGGGCTGCTGGCGTTCGTGTACTTCGTGGTGATGTTGGTGGCGTTGCCGGTGCCGCTATCGCCGATGGTGTTCCTCACCGACTGCGCGCTGGTGATCGGCGTGTGGATGCTGGGCCGGAACCTGCGGTTGCGGCGGGCGTACTTCGCGGAGCTGGAGAGCCGGGCGGCGCGGCTGGAGCGGGCTCGGGGGACGGACGCGCGGGCGGCGCGGATCGAGGAGCGTTCGCGGATCGCGCGGGAGCTGCACGACGTGGTGGCGCACCATGTGAGCGTGATGACGGTGCAGGCGGGGGCGGCGCGGCGGATCATCGACCGGGACGCCGACAGCGCGCGGGACGCGATGTCGACGATCGAGGAGGTCGGGCGGACCGCGTTGAGCGAGATGCGGCGGATCGTGGGGGTGCTGCGGACCGAGCGGGACATGGAACGGGCCGGCGGCGAGCTGGCGCCGCAGCCGGGGCTGGGCGATCTGGGCGAGCTGCTGGACCATGTGCGGGAGACGGGGCTGTCGGTGCAGTTGTGGATCGAGGGCGAGGCGCGGACGCCGTCGCCGGGGGTGGACGTGGCGGCGTTCCGGCTGATCCAGGAGGCGTTGACGAACACGCTGAAGCACGCGGGGGCGCAGGCCCGGGCGTGGGTGCGGCTGTACTACACCGAGGACCATCTGACGGTGGAGATCGAGGACGACGGGCCCGGCACGGCGACGATCATGGCCGGGGACGAGGCGCGTCCGGGGCACGGGCTGGTCGGGATGTACGAGCGGGTGGCGCTGTACGGTGGCGAGCTGCGGATCGGCCCGCGGGTCGGTGGCGGTTTCGGGGTGCGGGCCCGTTTCCCGCTGGAGGCGTAGGTTGTCGGGAACGAGCGGGACGGGCATGAGCGGGGACGGTGCATGAGCAGGCGTGAAACGGCGGGTCGCGGACGGGCCGGGAGCGGACGGGCCGCGGCCGAGCGGGCCGCAGCCGGGCGGCGGATGCCGGTGGCGAGCGGCGCGAGGCGAGGAGCCGGAACGATGGACGGGACGGCGCGATGAGCGCGGTACGGGTGCTGCTGGTGGACGACCAGCCGCTGCTGCGGACGGGTTTCCGGCTGATCCTGGAGGCCGAGCCGGACATCGCGGTGGTCGGCGAGGCCGGGGACGGCGCGGCGGCGGTGGAGCTGACGCGGTCGATGCTGCCGGACGTGGTGCTGATGGACATCCGGATGCCGGGCGTGGACGGGATCGAGGCGACGCGGCGGATCATCCGGGACGGTGCGGCCTCGCACGATCCGCGGGTGCTGATCCTGACGACGTTCGACCTGGACGAGTACGTGATCGAGGCGGTGCGGGCGGGCGCGAGCGGGTTCCTGCTGAAGGATTCGCCGCCGGAGGACCTGGTGCAGGCGATCCGGATCGTGGCGGCGGGCGACGCGATCGTGGCGCCGAGCGTGACGCGGCGGCTGCTGGACAAGTTCGCGACGCGGCTTCCGGCGGCGCGGGACTCGGCGCCGCCGCCGGGGCTGGACACGCTGACGGAGCGGGAGCGGGAGGTGCTGGCGCATGTGGCGCGGGGGCAGTCGAACGCGGAGATCGCGGCGGAGCTGGTGGTCAGCGAGACGACGGTGAAGACGCACGTGGGGAACGTGCTGGCGAAGCTGGGGCTGCGCGACCGGGTCCAGGCGGTGGTGTACGCCTACGAGACGGGGTTGAGCCGGCCCGGCCAGAGCTGACCCGCCCCGCCGCCGCGCGAGACGGCGCGCGAGGGGGCGGGGTCTCAGGGGCGGCGCGGGCGTCCGGCCTGCGGCGACGCGGCGTCCGCCGGGGTCGTCTCCTGGGTTTTCCCCGGGGTTTTCCCCGTCTTCCGGGCGGGGTCTCCTACTTCGGGAGGACGAGCGGGCGAGGCGGTCGTCCTGCGTCGGGTGGACGGCCGATTCCCTTCCACGGGTGCATCCCCCGGGCGTCCGGGACTTCTAGGGTTTTCGGTAACGGATCGCCCGAGGATCGGCGCGGTCCGCGTTCCCCTCGTCTACCCCTACAGGAGTTCTCGTGACGAACACCGCCCCATCGACCGCCGATGCGCGATCCGCGCCGGAGACGGGCCCAGGGACGGGCGGTGTCGCCGCGCGGGCGGAGCAGATCTCGAAGGTGTACGGGCGCGGCGACGCGCGCGTCGTGGCGCTGGACGCGGTGTCCGTGGGGATCCCGCGGGGGCGCTTCACGGCGATCATGGGCCCGTCCGGGTCGGGGAAGTCGACGCTGATGCACTGCATGGCGGGGCTGGACTCGGTCGACTCGGGGGCGGTCTTCGTCGGTGACACCGACCTGACCCGGCTGAAGGACAAGCAGCTGACCCGGCTGCGCCGCGACAAGATCGGGTTCATTTTCCAGGCGTTCAACCTGGTGCCGACGCTGACGGCGCTGGAGAACATCACGCTGCCGATGGACATCGCGGGCCGGAGGCCGGACGCGGCCTGGCTGGACCGGGTGATCGACACGGTGGGGCTGCGGCCGCGGCTGAAGCACCGGCCGGCGGAACTGTCGGGCGGGCAGCAGCAGCGGGTGGCGTGCGCGCGGGCGCTGGCGTCCCGCCCGGAGATCATCTTCGCGGACGAGCCGACGGGGAACCTGGACTCGCGGTCGGGCGCGGAGGTGCTGTCGTTCCTGCGGGGGTCGGTGCGGGAGATGGGCCAGACGATCGTGATGGTGACGCACGACCCGTCGGCGGCGGCGTACGCCGACCAGGTGGTGTTCCTGTCCGACGGGCGGATCGTGGACACGATGGCGGAGCCGACCGCGGACCGGGTGCTGGAGCGGATGAAGGGCTTCGACGCGGCCCCCGCCGACCCGGCCGGCGGCGCCCGCGCGGCCGGGAACGGGGCCGGGGACGGGGCGGAGGACGCGGCCCGATGATGGCGAGGGTCACGCTCCGCAACCTCGCGGCGCACAAGATCAGGCTGGTGCTGACGGCCGTCGCGGTGATCCTCGGCGTGGCGTTCGTCGCCGGGACGCTGATCTTCACCGACAGCATGAACCGGCAGTTCGACGACATGTTCAGCCGGATCGGGCAGAACGTGGCGGTGAGCGTGCGGGCCACGGACGTCGGCGGCGGCGGACGGCCGGTCCCCGCGGCGGTCGTGGAGTCGGTGAAGAAGGTCGACGGCGTGGAGAACGTCGTCGGGAACGTCACCGGGTACGCGGGCGTGCTGGACCGCGACGGGGAGGTCGCCGGTGCGCCCGCCGAGCAGGGGGTGCCGAAGCTCGGCGTGAACTGGGCCGACGACGCCGGGTTCACGATGGCGTCGGGGCGGGCGCCGCGCGGGCCGGGCGAGGCGGCGCTGGACACCGCCACGGCGCAGGACGCCGGGGTCGGCGTCGGCGACAGCGTGCGGGTCGTCACGTCCGGGCCGGTGCAGCGGATGACGGTCGTCGGGCTGATCGACACCGGGGACCTGATGGGAGCGTCGGTCACCGCGTTCGACACGGCGACGGCGCAGCGGCTGCTGCTGCGGCCCGGTTACTTCACCGACCTGCAGATGGAGTCGGCGGGGCCATCGGAGAGCAAGCTGCGCGACCGGGTCGCCGCGGTGCTGCCGGACGGGTTCGAGGCGATCACCGGGGAGCAGCTGCGTGAGGAGACGAAGTCCGAAGTCGCGCAGGTCATGGGGTTCTTCCGGACGTTCATGCTGGTGTTCGCGCTGATCTCGGTGTTCGTCGGGGCGTTCATCATCTTCAACACGTTCTCGATGCTGGTGGCGCAGCGGACGCGTGAGCTGGCGCTGCTGCGGGCGATCGGCGCGGCCCGCCCGCAGGTGACGCGGGCGGTGCTGGGCGAGGCCGTCGCGGTCGGTGTCGTCGGGTCCACGCTGGGCCTGGCCGCCGGGGCGGGGCTGGCGCTGGCCCTGCAGGGAGTCGCCGGGCTGGACGCGAGGCTGGTGTTCACGCCGACGCCGGTGATCTGGTCGTACGCGGTCGGGATCGTCGTGACGGTCGTGTCGGCGTACTTCCCGGCGCGGCGCGCCGCGAAGATCCCGCCGGTGGCGGCGATGCGGGACGACGTCGCGCTGCCGCAGCGGTCGCTGCGGATCCGGGTGGCGCTGGGGTCGCTGCTGACCGCGGCGGGAGCCGCGCTGATCGCGGCCGGGCTCGCCGGGTCCGGCAACGGCGCGGTGGCGCTGGTCGGCGGCGGCGCGTTCGGGGTGTTCATCGGGGTCACGATGCTCGCCCCGGTGATCAGCGTCCCGGTCGTGACGGTGCTGGGCGCGCCGTTCGCGCGGCTGCTGGGCGCGCCGGGACGGCTGGCGCGGCGCAACGCGCTGCGGAACCCGCGGCGGACCGCGGCGACCGCGGCGGCGCTGATGATCGGCCTCGCGCTGATCACGGTGGTGAACGTGCTGGGCGCCACGATGCGGACGTCGGTCGACCGGCAGATCGAGGACCAGTTCGGCGCGGACTACATCGTGCAGGCGGCCGGGGGCGCCGCGGCGGGAGCGTCCGTCGGCCCCGACGTCGCCGGGACGCTCGCGAAGGTACCGGGCGTCGAGGACGCCTCGATGATCTACGGCGGGCGCGCCGAGATCGCCGGTGAGGAGGTCCGGTACGTGGCGGGCGACGCGGCCGCCGTCGCGCACGCCGTGCGGCTGGAGACCGTCGCGGGGAAGGCCGAGTTCGGGCCGGACGGGATCCTGGTCAGCGAGGACAACGCGAAGGAGCACGGCTGGACGGTCGGGTCGCCGGTGCCGGTCCGGTTCCCCGACGGGCAGAGCGCGACGCTGCGGGTCTCCGGGATCTACGCCGAGAACGCCATGGTCGGCGGGCAGATCGTCGACCCGCGCGTGTATCTGGCGCACGCGGTGAAGCCGCAGATCGACCTGGTGGTGGTGGACGCCGCGGACGCCGGGGCGGCCACCACGAAGGCGATCGAGGACGCCCTGGGGGCGTACCCGAACCTGGAGGTGTCGGATCAGGCGGCGCTGAAGGACGAGGCGCGCGCACAGGTCGACACGATGGTGACCGCGCTGACCACGCTGCTGATGATGTCGGTGATCATCGCGGCGGTGGGGGTGGTGAACACCCTGGCGTTGTCGGTGATCGAGCGGACGCGGGAGATCGGGCTGCTGCGGGCGATCGGGCTGGGCCGCCGGCAGCTGCGCCGGATGATCCGGGTGGAGTCGATCGTGATCGCGGTGTTCGGTGCCGTGCTGGGCATCGGGATCGGGGTGGCGTTCGGCGCGGCGCTGCAGAACGCCCTGGCGGACCAGGGGCTGACGGTGCTGTCGGTGCCGGTCCTGACGCTGTGCGCGTACATGGCGGTCGCCGCGGTGATCGGCGTGCTGGCGGCGCTGTGGCCGGCGTGGCGGGCCGGGCGGATGGACGTCCTGCAGGCCATCTCCACCGAGTAGCGGGCGGGCCCCGGGGCCCCGCTCCCCCGGGCCGCCGCCCCCGGGCAACGCGAAGACCCGGTCCCCGAGAGGGGGCCGGGTCTTCGCGTTCGCGTCACGCCGCTCGCGCGGGGGCGCGCCCGCCGCGCTCGGGTGCGGCCGGCGGTCAGCCGTCCGACTTGCCGACGGCGCCTTCCGCCTCGGCGTCGTGGCCCGACGCCACCGTGGCCTTGGCGACCGCGTCGGTCGCGCTGACCGTGGTGTTCTCCGGGAAGTGGCAGGCGGCCTGGTGGCCGGGGCTGAGCTCCACCAGCGGCGGCTCGACCTGCTTGCAGATGTCCTGCGCCTTCCAGCAGCGGGTGTGGAAGCGGCACGCGGGCGGCGGGTCCAGCGGGCTGGGCACGTCGCCCTGCAGCCGGATCCGCTTGCGGTCCGCGCGCTTGGACGGGTCGGGGATCGGCACCGCCGACAGCAGCGCGTTGGTGTACGGGTGCATCGGGCGCTCGTACAGGTCGTCGCGGTCCGCGATCTCGACGATCTTGCCGAGGTACATGACGGCGACCCGGTCGGAGATGTGCCGCACCACCGACAGGTCGTGCGCGATCACCACGTAGGTGAGGTCGAGCTCGTCCTGCAGGTCCTCGAGGAGGTTCACGACCTGGGCCTGCACGGACACGTCCAGCGCCGACACCGGCTCGTCCGCGATGATCATCTTGGGCTTGAGGGCGAGGGTGCGGGCGATCCCGATGCGCTGCCGCTGGCCGCCGGAGAACTCGTGCGGGTAGCGGTTGTAGTGCTCGGGGCTCAGGCCGACGAGCTCCAGGATCTCCTGGACGGCCTTCTTCACGCCCTGCTCGGTCTTGATGTTCTGCAGCCGGAACGGGGCCCCGACGATCGAACCGACGGTCTTGCGCGGGTTCAGCGACGAGTACGGGTCCTGGAAGATCATCTGGAGGTCGCGGCGGAGCGGCCGCAGCCGCCCCTGGGACATCTTGGTGATGTCCTGCCCCTCGAAGGTGATCTTGCCGAAGCTGGGCTCCAGCAACCGCATGATCATGCGGCCGGTGGTGGACTTGCCGCAGCCCGACTCCCCCACCAGCCCGAGCGTCTCGCCCTTGCGGACCGCGAACGACACGCCGTCGACGGCCTTGACCGCCGCGACCTGCCGGCGCAGCAGCCCCGCCGTGACCGGGAAGTGCTTGCCGAGCCCGTCGACGTCCAGCAGCACCTCGCCGTCGCGCCGCTTCGGCGCGTCCTCGCGGGGCTTCTCCGCGGACACCGGGGCGCCGCCCGCCTCACCCGGAACCTTACCGCCCGGAGTCTCGTCGCCCGGGGCCTTGCTCTTGGAAGTGCTCACAGTCTCGTTCCCCGTGCTCGTCACAGCTTCGGCCGGATCTCGTCGTTCCAGAGCTCCCGCCGCTTCGCGGCCGGCAGGTGGCACGCCGCCTGATGACCGGGCCGGACCTCCGCCAGTTCGGGCCGGACGGACGTGCTCTTGCCGTCGGTCTGGTCACTGTAGGGGCAGCGCGGATTGAACGCGCACCCCTGCGGGACGTTGATCAGGCTGGGCGGCGACCCGGTGATCGGCATCAGCCGCTCCGAGCGCGCCCGGTCCAGCCGCGGCATGGAACCGAGCAGCCCCCACGTGTAAGGGTGCATGGGGTTGTGGAACGCGTCGTCCACCGAGGCGTACTCGACGCAGCGGCCGCCGTACATCACCAGGATGTCGTCCGACAGCTCGGCGACCACCCCCAGATCGTGGGTGATCATGATGACGGCGGAGTTGAACTCCTGCTGCAGGTCCTTGATGAGGTCGAGGATCTGCGCCTGGACGGTCACGTCGAGCGCGGTCGTGGGCTCGTCGGCGATCAGCAGTTCCGGGTCGCACGACAGCGCCATCGCGATCATCGCGCGCTGCCGCATGCCGCCGGAGAACTGGTGCGGGTAGTCGTCCACCCGCTTGTCGGGCTTGGGGATGCCGACCCGGCCCAGCATGTCGATCGCGTGCTTGCGCGCGACCTGCTTGGACACGTCGTTGTGGACCCGGTACGCCTCCACGATCTGCTGGCCGATCGTGTAGAAGGGGTGCATCGACGACAGCGGGTCCTGGAAGATCATCGCCATCTTGCGGCCGCGGAGGCGGCGGACCTCGGACTGCGAGGAGCCGACCAGCTCCGTGCCGTCCAGCCAGATCTCGCCGGACACGTTCGCGTTGCGGCGGTTGTGCAGGCCGAGGATGCCGAGGCTGGTGACGCTCTTGCCCGACCCGGACTCCCCCACGATGCCGAGGGTGCGGCCCTGCTCGAGCTTGAACGACAGCCCGTCGACGGACTTGACGACGCCGTCGTCCGTCGGGAAGTGGATCTTGAGGTCGCGGACCTCGAGGAACGCCTCGGGAGCACCGTCCGCGGCGGCGGCCGCCTCGCGGGCGGGCTCGCGGGTCGCCTTGTCCGCGGCGGCGGGCGTCTTCTCGGTCATCAGCCCAGCCTCACTCTCGGGTCGACGATGGCGTAGAGGAGGTCGACGATCAGGTTGATCACGACGATGGAGGTGGCGGTCACCAGCGTGACCCCGAGGACCATCGGCAGGTCGCTGCTGTTGATGGAGCTGATGGCGAGCTGGCCCAGCCCGTGGATCCCGAACGTGTTCTCGGTCAGCACCGCGCCGCCGAGCAGCAGCCCGAGGTCCAGCCCGAACACCGTCATGATCGGCGTGAGGGTGGCGCGGAGCGCGTGCCTGGTGACGACGGTCTTCTCCGGCAGCCCCTTGGCGCGGGCCGTGCGGATGTAGTCCTCGTTCATCGTCTCCAGCATGCCCGCCCTGGTGAGCCGCGCGTACATCGCGGCGTACAGGAACGCGAGCGTCACCCACGGCAGCACCAGCGACTGGAACCAGGCCACCGGATCATCGGTGAACGGCCGGTAACTGCCGCCGCCCGGGAAGATCTCCAGGGTGTAGGAGAACAGGGCGAGCGACACCAGTCCGGTGAAGTAGATGGGCAGCGACACGCCCGCGAGCGCGATCACCATCGCGCCGCGGTCCCACTTGGTGCCGCGCCGCAGCGCCGACACGACACCGGTGGTGATCCCGACGGTCAGCCAGATGACGGCCGCGCCGATCGCCAGCGACAGCGTCGCCGGGGCCCGGTCCGCCAGCGTCGGCAGCACCTGCTGGCTGGAGTTGAACGAGTACCCGAGACAGGGCGCGGAGCAGTGCTCGCTGGTCGGCCCGAGGTCGAGTTCCTTACCGGCGACGACCCCCTTGAGGAAGTCGGCGTACTGGACCACGATCGGCTCGTCCAGCTTCAGACGTTCCTTGGTGTCCTCGATCGCCTGCGCGGTGGGGGCCTTGCCGACGTAGGCGGCCGCGAGCTGGTCGGTGGTCTGACCGGCCAGCTTCGGCAGACCGAAGAAGATGCCGAAGGTCACCAGCGTGACCACCAGCAGCATGATGACGGCCCCGATGAGGCGCCGGATGATGTATGCGAACACTATGCGCGGCCCGGCCCGCCGGCCGGGCGGACCTGTGGGCCCGGTCCCGGCCGGCGGGCGTCGCCTTCACCTGCCTTCGGATGAATCGGCGAGCGAGCGGTTGGTCACTCCACGCCCATGTTGAGGTAGTCGTACATGCCGCCGTAACCACCGGTGATGCCGACGTTCGTGACGTTCGCCGGGCGGTAGAGCAGCGCCTTGGCGTAGATCAGCGGGACGATGCTGGCGTTCTCCATCACCATCTTGTCCACCTCGCTGTAGATCTTGGTGCGGGCGGCCTTGTCGGTGTTGGTGATGGCGTCGTCGAGCGCGTCGTTGATCTTCGGGTCGTCCAGCTCGGACAGGTTCGTGCCGCCGGACGGCTTGATCGCCGAGCCGTGCACGATCTGCTGCAGGAACCCGTAGCCGGTCGGCCAGTCCGGGGCCCACGCCATGAGGATCATGCCGACGCCGTGGTCGTGGACGTACTTCGGCACGCCGACGTACTTGTTGAAGTAGTCACCGGCCGGGAACTGCACGATGCTGACGTTGATCCCGACCTTCTTCAGGGCCTGCTGGATGGCCTGCGCCATCGCGACTTCCTTCTTGCGGTCGGAGCGCGCCGAGATCTTGGTGCTGAACCCGTTCGGCTGGCCGCACTCCTTCAGCTCCTGCTTGGCCTTGTCGATGGTGGCCTGGTCGAGACCGCCGCCCTCGGCCTGCTGCTGCGGGTACAGGTCGAACTTCTGGTACGACTCGAGGTTCGTCGGCTGCACCGTGGTGGCGACGTCGCCGCCGGCGAGCGGGCCGCCGTAGGCGGTCTGCGCGGCGACCTTGTCCGTCGCGTACTGCACCGCACGGCGGCAGTGCACGTTGTCGAGCGGCTTGACGTGCTGGTTCAGCGCCATGTACCGCAGGTAACCCTGGACCGGGTTGTCGACGTACGGCTTCTGGTCGGCCGCGAGCACCTTCGGCTGCGCGGCCGCCTGGACGCCGACGCCGGCGATGTCCATCTCCAGGTCGCCGCTGAGCAGACGCTGGTCGATGTCGTCGCCGTTCTGCTTCAGCTCAACGACGATCTTGTCGGGGAGGGCCTTGCGGATCGGGTCGGTGTTCTTGTCCCAGTGCTGGTTGCGGGACAGCGTCATCTGCTTGCCGCGCTGGTAGCTGTCGACCTTGTACGGGCCGGAGGACACGATCGCGGTCTCGTACTTCAGACCGGTGTCCTTGTCCCGCGGCACCGGCATGGTCTGCGACATCGCGACCAGGTAGTCGAACTCCGCGAACGGTTCCTTCAGGTTGAACACGATCGTCTGGTCGTCCGGGGTCTCGATGGACTTCAGACCCTGCTCGGAGTCGTCCTCGTAGGGGCCCTTGTAGGGCTCCTCGTTGTCGACCAGGTAGTGCTTGAAGTACTTCGGCCCGAGCTGCAGCTCCTTGGAGAAGTTGCTGCGCTCGACGGCGTACTTCACGTCCTTGGACGTCACCGTGGTGCCGTCGCTGAACTTCACACCGGTGCGGATCTTGTAGGTCCAGGTCTTGCTGCCGTCGCTGGGCGTGCCCAGGCCGGTGGCGAGGTCCGGGATGACCTCAAGGCTCTCCTTGCCCGCGGCCGGCTTGAACGTCGTCAGCGCGCGGCCGTACAGGCGGGAGAAGTTCTGCGCGAAGGCGTAGTACTGGTTGCCCGGGTCCGGGGAGTCCCAGTCGTCGGAGCTCGCGAGGCGGAGCGTGCCGCCCTTCTTGTCCGAGACGTTGACGACCTCGTTGACCGCGGCGTTGAAGCCGGGGCCGTCGCCCGAGCCGCCGGAGTCGCCGCCGCCGCAGGCCGCGAGGGCCCCGGCCGCGAGCACCCCGGCCGCGAGGGCCGAGAAGGATCTCATCAGTTTCATGTGCAGGCGCACCCCTTCACTTAGACGGGTCGGATAACCCGAGGTCACTTGGCCCGGGGGTCGAGAGCGTCCCGCAGCCCGTCACCGAACAGGTTGAAGGCGAGGACGGTGATGAAGATGGCCATGCCCGGGATGATCATGTACATCGGAGCGGTCGCGTAGAGCGGGACGGCCAGGGTGAGCATGCCGCCCCACGACGGGGTCGGCGGGATGACGCCCACGCCGAGGAACGACAGGGCGGCCTCGAACAGGATGTTCGTCGGGATCAGCAGCGTGGAGTACACGAGGATCGGCGCGACGAGGTTCGGCAGGACCTCCTTGAACAGGATGTAGCCGTTGCGCGCGCCCATGCTGCGGGCGGCGTCGACGAACTCGCGTTCGCGCAGCGACAGCGTCTGCCCGCGGACGATCCGGCCGATGTAGGGCCAGTTGAAGAAACCGATCACGAAGACGAGCACCGACACCCGCAGCCCGTTGCCGCTCAGCCCGAACGAGCCGTCGGTGACGACGCCGACCAGGGCGATCGCGAACAGCAGCAGCGGGAAGGCCAGGAAGGCGTCCATCGCGCGGCTGATGATGAAGTCGACCTTCCCGCCGAAGTAGCCGGCGGTGATGCCGAGGATCGTCCCGAGGAACACCGAGAGCAGGGTCGCGAGGAACGACACCAGCAGGGAGATCCGGGCGCCGTACACGATCCGGGCGAGCATGTCGCGGCCGGTGCCGGGCTCGACGCCCAGCCAGTGCTCGGCGCTGATGCCCGAGTGCCAGAAGCCGTCCCTGGGACGGCTGTAGGTCGGGTCGATCAGGTTCTGGTGGTAGGCGAGCGGGTCCTGCACGAAGAACGGCCCGAAGATCGCGATGAGGATCAGCAGGACGACGACGCCGCCGCCGGTGAGCGCGACCTTGTCCCGCTTGAGGCGCATCCACGCGATCTGACCGAGGGACCGGCCCTGGATCTTCTTGCCCTTCATGCCCTCCAGGACCGATTCGGGCTGCGCCTCGCTGTCGGAACCGGTCACCTCGATGGGTGCGGCCACGCTCTACCTCCTACCGTCCGGCCACTGGGTTCAGGCCATGCCGCCGGCGTGCGACCGGCGATCGCGGAGATCATCCGCAGCCCCCGTGCCCGTTACGCCGCGTTTGCTGAAGGGAAACGTAGTCCTTCGGGCACGACTGTCCATCCGTGAGGCGGGCTGCGCCAGTACCCGTATCTGACTTGTGATCTCGCCGTCATCTCGGGCATACGTGTCATGCGCAACTCGCCGGATAAATCGCCCGAATAGTACGGCCACCGTCAGAGTGCGTTGCAACCCGGCGGCCTCCGAGCCGGGAACCTTTACCGGACCGAGTCCGTTCTGAGACTCTTCCTCCGCAGGTCAGCACGCTAGTGCACACCCGCCCCACAGGGCACGGACGCGCGCCGCACGAGGCCCCGGCGGCCCGCCGGACGCCCCCGGAACGGCCGGCCCCGCCCGGCCGCCGCACCGCGACGAAGCGGCCCTGACAAGACCTGTCAGGGCCGCGCTCGCGAAGACTCAGGAAACCGGGGCGTCCATGTATGCGGCAGGGCCCCGGCCGGAGGCCCCGCCCGTTCGCCGCTCCGCCCCGCCGGGCGCCGGGCGCCGGGCGGGATCGGACCGGTCAGGAGATGCCGCGGTTGCGGAGGATCTCCTCGATCTCCGCCATCTCGGGGTCGGCGCCCTGCGCGCCGCCGACCTCGCCCTTGGGCGCCTTGCCCGCCGCGGCCCGCCGGCCGCCGCCCTCGCCGCCGGACTTCCCCCCGGACTTCCCCTCGCCGCCCTTGCGGCCGCCGCCCGACCGGCGGGCGAGCATCGCCCCGGACGCCATGTAGAGGACGACCGCGAGGCCGAGGACCACGACGCCCGCCCACTTCTCCGGGTCGAACACCAGGTCGGCGAGGAAACCGGTCACCCCGGTCAGCGCGGCGCCGACCGGCACCAGCGAGAGCGCCGCGCCCCGCACACCGGTCGCGGCGCCGCGGCGGCGCGCCACCCCCCAGCTGATCACCAACCCGAGCAGGGTCACCCCGAGACTGATCGCGAAAATGGCTGCGTCGCTCATGCCGGCCCCTCATCCGTGTGGTGTTGCCGCTCCATGGTCACACGTCCCGGCCCGGGCGCCGCTCCTCCCGGCGGACGGTTTGCGGGCCGCGCGCCCTCCTCCTCACGCGGGACCCGGCCCGGGGAACGTGCCCCTCCGGTATCAGGGGACGCACCCGCCGCGGGGGCCGACCGGCACGGGACGCCGTCCCTTCCAGCGTAGGCGAGCGGAACGCATGTCAACGTCCGGCAACGGAATGATGACGGGACGGTGGAGGCGAGCGGGCCTCACCGTGAGGAGACGTCCCCCGCTCCGGGAGACGGCTCCCGGGCGAGCCGTTCCGGCGCGGGCGCCGGGACGGGCGGCGGTCAGCCCGCCAGCTCGCTCAGCCGCGCCACGTCGATCTCCCGCAGCGACGCCACGACCGTCCGGCCGGGCGCGGGCGGGATCGGCAGGACGCCGGGGACGGCGACCACGGCGCAGCCCGCGGCCTCGCCGGCGGCGACGCCGTTCGGCGAGTCCTCCAGGACCACGCAGCGCGACGGGTCGGCGCCGAGCCGCGCGACGGCGGTCAGGTAGGGCTCGGGGTGCGGCTTGGTGTTGGCGACCTCGTCCCCCGCGACGCTGAGCGCGAAATGCTCGCGGCCCACCGCGTCCAGCACCGGCTCGATCAGCCGGCGGTGGCTCGACGACACCAGCGCCGTCGCGACCCCCGCGGCGCGCAGCTCGGCGAGGAGCTCCTTGGCGCCGGGCATCATCGGCGCGCACGCGCTCAGCCGCTCGTGCATCCCGTCCAGCATCCGCCGGCCGACCTCCTCGGGCGAGGCGTCCGCGCCGGTCAGCTCGAGCATGTACGCGACGGCGATGGCCAGCGACCCGCCGACCAGCTTCTCCTGGTGCTCGGGCGACCAGGTCCCGCCCAGCCAGGCCACGACCTCCGACTCCACCTCCAGCCAGAGGCGCTCGGAGTCGATCAGCAGGCCGTCCATGTCGAACAGCACGGCGTCGGGGGCCTGGGGGGACACGCGTCTCCTCTCGACGGGCACGGGCCTCGGCGGGCACGGGCGTACCACCATAACCGCGCGGTCCCGGTTTCCTCTTCCGTGTCCACATGCTGGACCGCTAACGTGCCCATTCGAGAACTACCAACGAGTAAGGAGCGGTATGAGCGCGTACGGCATCATCCTCTGCGGCACCGACGGCTCGGACTCCTCGTTCCGCGCCGTGGACCGGGCGGCGCAGCTGGCCGCCGCCACCGGCGCGCGGCTCCTGCTCGCCTCCGCCTACAGCCCGATGCCCGAGCGGGAGCGCGCCCGGACGGCCGACCGGCTCGGCGACCTCGCCTACAAGGTGCAGGGCTCCACGCCCGCCGACGACGCGCTGCGGGCCGCGCGGGAGCGGGCCGTCGCCGCCGGCGCCTCCGACATCGAGCAGGTCGCGATCGAGGGCGACGCCGTCGACGTCATCTCCAAGGTCGCCAAGGACCGCGCCGTGGACCTCGTCGTGATCGGCAACCGCGGCCTCAACAGCCTCGCGGGCCGCCTCCTCGGATCCGTCCCGGCGAACCTGTCGCACCGCTCGCCGTGCGACGTCCTGATCGTCCACACGACCGACGGGAAGTGAACCGGCGGGAAGTGATCGGATCGTGACCCGCTTTCCGCCGCGGGCGTACACGGCGGGCGTCTGGCGGCGCACGGGCGGGGTACGTCACCGTCAGGACGTAGGCTGACAGCCACCGATCATCGCGGGGAGCCCCGACCCCCGGGAATGACGGCCCCCCGCGGTGACGCTGTACCTGGGCGTCGGAAGGAGCAGCGCGTGATCGAGCTCGAAAGCGTGCCGGAACTCGTGGAACCGGTGCTCGTGGCCGCCTTCGAGGGGTGGAACGACGCCGGGGAGGCCGCGAGCGGCGTGATCGGGCACCTGGAGAGCACCTGGGACGCGGTCCCGATCGCCGAGCTCGACCCCGACGACTACTACGACTTCCAGGTCACGCGGCCGATCGTGGAGATGACCGACGGGGAGACCCGCGGCATCACCTGGCCGACGACGCGGATCTCGTGGGCGCGGCTGCCGAACGGCCGCGACGTCGTGCTGGTGCACGGCATAGAGCCGAACATGCGGTGGCGGTCGTTCTGCCGGGAACTGGTCGGGCTGATGCTCGAGCTGGACGTCCGCAACGTGGTGCTGCTCGGCGCGCTGCTCGCCGACGCCCCCCACACCCGCCCCGTCCCGGTCACCGGCGCGGCGTCGCAGGCATCGATCGTCAACACCCTGCACCTGGAACCGGCCCGGTACGAGGGGCCGACGGGGATCCTCGGGGTGCTGCAGGACGCCTGCGCGCGCGCCGACCTCGACACCGTGTCGCTGTGGGCGGCGGTACCGCACTACGTGGCGCAGCCGCCGTCCCCGAAGGCGACGCTGGCGCTGCTGCGCCGCGTCGAGGACCTCCTGGACGTCACCGTCCCCCTGGGCGAGCTGCCCGAGGAGGCGCGGGCCTGGGAGAACGGGGTGAACGAGCTCGCCGAGGAGGACTCCGAGGTCGCCGACTACGTCCGGACGCTCGAGGAGCAGAAGGACGCCACCGAGCTGCCGGAGGCCAGCGGCGACGCGATCGCCCGCGAGTTCGAACGGTACCTGCGGCGCCGCGACCCCGGGTGACCGCCCGCACGCGGCGACCGCCTCGGGACCGACCGCGCGCCGGCCGCCACGGCCCCCTCACCGCGGCCCCGGTCACGACGGCCCCGGTCACCACGGCTCCGGTCACCACGGCTCCGGCGATGCCGATCGTCGCGGCGCCGGCCGCCCGCGGGACTGATCATCTCGCGGCGGGACGGGTTACACTCGGGCGAAGGAATCCCCCGGCGATGGCCCGCGCACGCCGCGAAGTGCGCCCGTCATGATCTCTCGTGTTCCGGAGGGCGGCAGCGCCCCGCGCCGGTGACCCGCCGGCCCGCCCGGTCCCCGTCGGGGCCGGCGATCCGTGTCCGGCCCGCCCGCGAACTGCGGCGGCAGCGCCGCAACCGGTCCCACTCCTGCTGGGACCACCTCATCGCCGCGCCGCTGTGGCCGCTGCACGGCGCGAACCTCGGCACCCTGCTGCGCACCTGCGACGCCGTCGGCGCCTGCATGGCGGTGCCGCGCCACCCGTGGGTGCCCGAGGCGCTCGAGCGCGGCAACACGCTGCGCCGTCCCGCGTGCGTGCACTGGACGAACGACCCGCTCGGATGGCTCGCGCGGCAGCGCGAGGACGGCGCCCGCGTCATCGGGGTGGAACTGGCCGACGAGGCCGTCCGCCTCGCCGACCTGCCCGCCGCGCGCGGCCGCACCGTCGCCGTCCTCGGCCACGAGCAGCACGGCATCCCCGACGAGGCCCTCGGCCTGCTGGACGCCGCCGTGGAGATCCCCATGGTCGGCAGCGGCAGCAGCCTGAACGTCGCGGTCGCCGGGTCGCTCGTCCTCTACAAGCTGGCCGGGCTGCTGTGACCCGGTGCGCGCCCCGCACCCCGGCGCCGCCCCACCGGACGGCGCGTCACGGGCGCGTCACGGGCGAAGCCGCGGCGGGGCCGCGGCCGGGATCACAGGGCGACGCCGAGGAGGGCGTCGGCGATCGCCGCGACCTGCCCGGGCGCGAACGCGGCGTCGCCGTCCGCCGCGGCGCAGGCGTCGATCGCCGCGAGCGCG